>NZ_JBHWJJ010000110.1:0-28643 GCF_042732005.1 Streptomyces sp. NPDC059851
CCCCCTCTGCGGGGGCCGGGACCGGGGCCGGCGCGGGGGCCGGGACGCAGCACCGCAGCGTCGTCCCGCCGGAGGGCCGCCCGAGCGGCGTGCCGTCGCGTCAGGAGCGCGGGGCGCGGGCCAGTTGGCGGGACTGCGCGACGAGGCGGTCCTCGGAGTCCCAGACCTCGGCGTCCTCCTCCAGGAAGCCGCCGGCCAGGTTCCGCGTGGTGATCGCGATCCGCAGCGGGCCGGGCGCCGGGCGGCGCCGGATGTGCGTGGTCAGCTCCACCGTCGGGCTCCAGCCCATCAGGCCCAGGTCGAAGCAGGTCGGCGGGAGGGCGTCGACCGCGAGCAGCAGGGAGAGCGGGTCCGCGTCCCGGCCGTCGGCCAGCTCGAACCAGGCCCGCATCTCGCCCTTGCCGGAGGGCGCGCCGAGCGCCCAGCCGGCGGTCGCCGGGTCCAGGCGCAGCCGGAGCCGGTCGACGATGGCGGTGCTGCCGGGGATGGGGGCGGGGCCGGCCTCCGGGCCGAGGCAGGCCTCGTACGGCGGGATCTGCGGCGGGAGGGCCGTGGTGCGGACGTCGTCCGGCAGGGAGGCGAGGTCGCCGTAGGAGGCGACGACGCGGATCCGCTCGACCTCGGCGCCGTTCTCGTCGAACTGGAACAGGGAGGCCTGGCCGGTGGACAGGGTGCGGCCGACCCTGACGACCTCGGTGCGGATCACGGCGGGGCCGGGCTCGGAGGAGGTGAGGTAGTGGGCGGAGACGCTGAAGGGGTCCGGGTGCGGCAGGGCCGCCGACAGGGCCCGGCCGACCAGGGCCAGCAGGTAGCCGCCGTTGACGGCAGTGATGATCGTCCATCCGGCGGAGAGCTCCGCGTCGTACACCCCGGGCTCGCCCGCACGCTCGGTGATGGTGGTGTCGCGGTCGAACTCGCTGTCGCCGATGGAGGCCTGGGCTGCTGCGTATGCCATGGGTTCGAGCCTACAGCGCGAGGCTACTAAGCGGTAGCTTTTCGAGGTGACGTGCAGATCACGGCTCTTCGGAGACCGCGGACCGGCGGTTCCAGGCCAGCGGGGCCCGCCAGTGGAACTGCATCGCGAGGAGCCGCAGCACGAAGGTGGTGACGATCGCGACGGCCGTCGTCAGCGCGTTGAGGACGCCGAAGCCGATGGAGACGGCCACCATCGCGGCACCGACCGTGGCGGGCACGGCGTACATCTCGCGGTCGCGCAGCAGCGAGGGCACCTCGTTGGCGAGCACGTCGCGCAGGACGCCGCCGCCGACGGCCGTGGCCAGGCCCAGCGCGGCTGACGCGGTCAGCCCGAGGCCGTACTCGTACGCCTTCGTCGTGCCGGTGACGCAGAAGAGGGCGAGGCCGGCGGCGTCGAAGACGTTGATGGCGCGGTTGATCCGCTGCACCTCGGGGTGCAGGAAGAAGACGATGGCCGCGGCGATCAGCGGGGTGACGAAGAAGCTGAGCTCGCCGAAGGCGGCCGGCGGGACGGCGCCGATCACGAGGTCGCGGAAGAGACCGCCGCCCAGCGCGGTCACCTCGGCGAGGACGGCGATGCCGAAGACGTCGAAGTTCTTGCGTACGGCGAGCAGGGCGCCCGCGGTCGCGAAGACGAAGATGCCCGCGAGGTCCAGGGCGTGCTGGACACCGGGCGGGAAGAGATCGTGGAGCACCGCCCCATTGTCACTGGGAATGACCGGTGGCCCGGTCACCGACCGCTACTCGGTGACCGGACCACCGGACGTATCGTGCCCGTGCGGGCCGGGGCCTACTCCGAGACCTTGGCCAGCGCCTCCGCGGCACCCGGCAGGGCGGGGTCGCCCGGCGCCTGGTCGGGTCCGTTCTCGGGGTGGTGGCAGGCCACCTGGTGGCCGGCGGCCAGCACGGCCATCGGCGGCTCCTGCACGGCGCAGATCTGCGTGGCCTTCCAGCAGCGGGTGTGGAAGCGGCAGCCGCTCGGCGGGGAGATCGGCGAGGGCACGTCACCCTTGAGCAGGATGCGGCCGTTCTTCGCACCGCGCCGGCGCGGGTCCGGCACCGGCACCGCCGACAGCAGCGCCTTGGTGTACGGGTGCATCGGGTTCTCGTAGAGCGAGGTCCGGTCGGCCAGCTCCACGATCTTGCCGAGGTACATCACGGCGATGCGGTCGGAGACGTGCCGGATGACCGACAGGTCGTGCGCGATGATCACGTACGTGAGGCCGAGCTCCTCCTGGAGGTCGTCCAGCAGGTTGACCACCTGGGCCTGGATCGAGACGTCCAGCGCCGAGACCGGCTCGTCGGCGACGACCAGTTTCGGCTTCAGGGCCAGGGCCCGGGCGATGCCGATGCGCTGGCGCTGGCCGCCGGAGAACTCGTGCGGGTAGCGGTTGTAGTGCTCGGGGTTGAGGCCCACCAGCGACAGCAGCCGCTGCACCTCCGCCTTGAGGCCGCCCTCCGGCTCCACGCCCTGGAGCTTGAAGGGGGCGCTGACGATGGTGCCCACCGTGTGCCGCGGGTTCAGCGAGCCGTACGGGTCCTGGAAGATCATCTGCACGTCGCGGCGCAGCGGACGCATCCCGGCGACCCCGAGGTGCGTGATGTCGCGCCCCTCGAACTCGACCGTACCGCCCGTCGGCTCCAGCAGCCGGGTGATCAGCCGGCCCATCGTCGACTTGCCGCAACCGGACTCGCCGACCACGCCGAGCGTCTCACCGCGCCGGACCTCGAAGTCGATCCCGTCGACGGCCTTGACGGCCGCGACCTGGCGGCGCAGCAGCCCCTTGTTGATGGGGAAGTGCTTGACCAGGCCGGTCACCTTCAGCAGCGGCTCCCCGGCCGGCGCCTGCGCGGGCACGCCGGACGCGTCCGCCGCGGGCCCGTCCGCCTTCTTCTTCATGTCGGTCACAGCTTCGGCGCAATCTCTTCGGTCCAGATCCGGGTCCGCTCCTCCTGCGACATGTGGCAGGCGGACCAGTGCCCGCCGCCGTCCTCGGTCAGCTCGGGCCGCCGGGTGCGGGTGATGCCGCCCTTGGGGACGTCGGCGTACGGGCAGCGCGGGTTGAAGGCGCAGCCGCTCGGGATGTTGATGAGGCTGGGCGGGGAGCCCTTGACCGGGATGAGGCGCTCGGTCTGCTCGCGGTCGATGCGCGGCATGGAGCCGAGCAGCCCCCAGGTGTAGGGGTGGCGGGGCTCGTAGAACACCTTCTCGGCGGTGCCGCGCTCGACGCACCGACCGCCGTACATCACGAGGATGTCGTCGGCCATCTCGGCGACCACGCCCAGGTCGTGCGTGATCATGATGACCGCGGAGCCGAACTCCTTCTGCAGGTCGCGGATCAGGTCGAGGATCTGCGCCTGGACGGTGACGTCCAGGGCGGTGGTCGGCTCGTCCGCGATGAGCAGCTCGGGGTTGTTGACCAGCGCCATCGCGATCATCGCGCGCTGGCGCATGCCGCCGGAGAACTCGTGCGGGTAGGCGTCCACGCGCCGGTGGGGCTCGGGGATGCCGACCCGGTCGAGCATCTCGACGGCGCGCCGCCGGGCGGTCTTCTTGTCCACGTCGTGGTGGGTGCGGTACGCCTCGACGATCTGCTTGCCGACCGTGTAGTAGGGGTGCATCGCGGACAGCGGGTCCTGGAAGACCATCGCCATCTTGCGCCCGCGCAGCTTGCGCACGTGGTCGGCGTCCGCCTTGACGAGGTCCTCGCCGTCGAGGACGACCTCGCCGGAGATGTGCGGGCGGCTGCGCGCGTTGCCGGTGCGGTGCAGGCCCATGATGGCCAGCGAGGTCACCGACTTGCCGGAGCCGGACTCGCCGACGATGCCGAGGGTCTTGCCGCGCTCCAGGTCGAAGGAGAGCCCGTCGACGGACTTGACCAGGCCGTCGTCGGTCGGGAAGTGGACCTTGAGGTCGCGTACGGACAGGAAGGCGCCGCTGCCGCGGGGCCCGGCCTGCTCGGGGACGAACGCGGGCCCGTCGGCGAGGGCCTCGCCCGCGCCGGAGCCGGCCGCGGAGCCGGAGGGGGGGTGGTTCTCGGTCACGTCAGCCTCACGCGCGGGTCGATGACGGCGTACAGCAGGTCCACGATCAGGTTGGCCATCACCACGAAGAGCGCGGCGAGCAGGGTGACCCCCATGATCACGGGGAGGTCGCCCTGGCCGATGGCGGCGACGGCCGCCGTCCCCAGACCCTGGAAGTTGAAGGTCGTCTCGGTGAGCACCGCGCCGCCGAGGAGTCCGCCGAGGTCGAGGCCGAACATCGTGACGATCGGGGTGAGGGTGGAACGCAGGGCGTGCTTGCGGATGACCACGCCCTCCTTGAGGCCCTTGGCCCGGGCGGTGCGGATGTAGTCCTCGCCGAGGACCTCCAGCATCGTGGCGCGGGTGATGCGGGCGTAGGTGGCGGCGAAGAGGAAGGCCAGGGTGACCCACGGCAGGATGAGGGCGTTGAGCCAGGCCCCGGGGTCCTCCGTGAGGGGTTTGTAGTTGGACACGTCCAGCCAGCCGAGGCTGTAGACGAAGATCGCGGGGGCCACCATGCCGGTGAAGAAGATGGGGAGGGAGACGCCCGCGAGGGCGCCGACCATGACGGTGCGGTCGATGGCGGTGCGGCGCTTGAGCGCCGAGACCACGCCGGTGGCCACACCGGCGAGCACCCAGATGACCGCCGCGCCGACGGCGAGCGAGAGGGTGACCGGCATGCGGTCGACCATGGTCTCCCAGACGGGCGCCTCGGTCTTGAACGAGTAGCCGAAGCAGGGCGCCTCGCAGTGGGTGATCTCGGTGCCGCCGTCGTAGTCGCGGCCGACGAAGATGCCCTTGACGAAGGTCAGGTACTGCTCGGAGATGGGCTTGTCGAAGCCCATCTTCACGCGGATGCCCGCCAGGGCGGTCTCGTTGGTCTCGCGGCCGGCGTACATGAGGGCCGGATCGCTGCCCGTGAGCTTCGGGACCGCGAAGAAGATGCCGAAGGTGACCACGGAGACCACCAGCAGCGTGGCGACGACGTTGAACAGTCGCCGTATGAGGTAGACGAGCACTGCAGTCGGCCGCCCGGGGCGGGCGGCCGCCGTCCCTCGTGGGGACGGCAGCCGCCGCCTGCGGCCTTCACCTGCCCTTCGGACTAGCGCATGTGCGGTGAAGGCACTTGCCTGTTGTTACGTGACGACTCGACTACCGGATCACTTGCCGACGCCGATGACGGCGAGGTCGATCTTGCCCATGGAGTCGTTGAAGTAGACGTTCGTCAGACGCGGGTTGTGGTAGACGAAGGCCTTGTCGAAGTTGATGGGAAGGTAGAGGGCCTTCTCCATGACCTTCTTGTTGATGTCCGTGTAGAACGGGGCGGCGGCTTCCGGCGTGGCGGCGGCAGCGGCCTTGTCGAACAGCCCGTTGATCTCCGGGTCGTTCAGCTCGGTGTAGTTGTTGTTGCCGTTCGGCAGGATGAACGATCCGTCGACCAGCGGCTGCAGGAAGCCCGAGCCGGAGTTGTAGTCGGCGCCCCAGCCCATGACGATGATGCCGTAGCCCTTCTTCTTCACGTTCTCGGGCGAACCGATCGTGGAGGAGGAGAGCTTGCCGTCGTACTGGTCGATCGTGGCCTTGATGCCGACCTTGGCGAGCGAGGCCTGCAGGGACTCGGCCGTCTTCACCTCGGGGGCGCGGTTGTTGCGGACGGCGATGGTGGTCTCGAAGCCGTCCGGCTTGCCGCAGGCCTTCAGGGCCTCCTTGGCCTTGTCCTCCTGCGGCTGGCCCTTCGTCAGGCCGAACGGGTCGAAGGACTTGTCGGAGCCGGGGATGCCGGGCGGCAGCATGTTGGCGCCGAGGTCACCGCTGGTCGGGCCGCCGCGGGCGGTCTGCAGGGACTTCGGGTCGGCCGCGTAGATGACGGCCTTGCGGCACTCGATGTTGTCGAACGGCGCGACGGTCTGCGGGAAGGCGAAGTAGCGGATGTAGCCCGTGAACGGGTTGTCCGCGTTCTTCTTGAGGTTCTCGTCCTTGAGGATCTTGTTCTTCGCGGCCTGCTGCACACCGGTGCCGTCGACGGCGAGGTCGATGTCACCGGAGAGCAGGCGGGCGTCCATGTCGTCCGGGTTGGTCGTCACCGTGAAGGTGACCTTGTCCGGCAGGCCCGTGCGGATGGTGTCCGTCTTCGGGTCCCAGTTCTCGTTGCGGACGAAGGTGGCGCCCTTGCCGGCGGTGAAGCTCTCGACCTTGTACGGGCCGGTGGCGATCGGCTTGTTGGTGTACGTGGCACCGGTGTCCTTGGCCGCCGGGACCGGCGAGGAGGACGGCATGGCCAGCAGGTAGCTGAAGTCGGAGTTGGCGCTCGCCAGGTTGAAGACGATCGTCTTGTCGTCCGGCGTCTCGACGGACTTCAGACCCATCTTGTTGGGGTCGGTGTCCTTGTACGGGCCGGGGTACTTCTGGCCCTGGTCGAGCAGGTCGATCAGGTAGGTGGGACCGCCGGACAGCACGTCCTGCGCGAAGACGCGCTCGATGCCGTACTTGATGTCCTTCGAGGTGATCGGCGTGCCGTCCTCGAACTTCACGCCGTCCTTGAGCTTGACGGTGTACGTCTTGCCGTCGTTGCTGAGGACGGGCAGGGCCTCGGCGAGGTCCGGGACCAGCTTGGTGCCCGCCTCACCCGGCTTGCTGTCGTACGCCAGCAGCTGGCGGACGTAGAGGCGCTGCATGTTCCACACGAAGCCGTAGTAGGCACGCGCCGGGTCGAGGTAGTCGACGTCCTGCGGCGACCAGAGCTTGAGCTCGCCGCCCTTCTCCGTGGACGGGTTCACGATGCCGGTGGTGGCGGCGTTGAAGGCGGCGTTGCCCCCGCCCTTCCCCTCGGTCTTCTTCTCGCCGTCGTTGCCGCCGCACGCGGCGGTCAGCGACAGCGCGGCGATCACGGCGGTGATCGCGAGGGCCTGCTTTCTGCGGATCACGTTGGTCCAACCTCCAGAGGTGGGTGAATCGGTGGAGCGGTTCAGCTGCCCTTGGGGTCGAGTGCGTCACGCAGCCCGTCCCCGAAGAGGTTGAACGCCAGGACGGTGATGAAGATCGTCATACCCGGGACCACCATGTACATGGGGTCGTCCTGGTAGATGGGGACGGCGTCGGAGAGCATCTTTCCCCAGGACGCGGTCGGCGGCTTGACGCCGGCGCCGAGGAAGCTGAGAGCCGCCTCCGTCAGGATGTTGGTCGGAATGATCAGCGTCGCGTAGACCAGGATCGGCGCGACCAGGTTCGGCAGCAGTTCCTTGATCAGGATGTAGCCGCGGCCTGCGCCGAGGCTGCGTGCCGCCTCCACGTACTCGCGCTCGCGGAGGGAGATCGTCTGCCCGCGGACGATGCGGCCGATGTACGGCCACCCGAAGAAGCCGATCACGACGATCAGCACGCCCATCCGGACGCCCGAACCCTCGAACCCCCAGAGGGAGTTGGGGACGACGGACACCAGCGCGATGGTGAACAGCAGCTGCGGGAAGGCCAGCAGCAGGTCCATCAGGCGGCTGATGACGCCGTCCACCCAGCCGCCGAGGAACCCGGCGAGGGCGCCGAGCAGGCTGCCGATGGCGACCGAGACGAAGGCGGCCAGGAAGGCGACGACCAGCGAGATGCGGGCGCCGTAGACGATCCGGCTGAACACGTCGCGCCCGTTGGTGGGTTCGACGCCCAGCAGGAAGTCGGAGCTGATGCCTCCCCAGGAGCCGATCGGCGTGCCGAGGTCCGGGTCGATCATGTCCTCGTGGAACTCGTTGGGCGGGTGGCCCAGCAGGCTCACGATCTGCGGCGCGAAGACCGCCACGAGGATCAGGAAGATCACGACCACGCCGCCGGTCAGCGCGACCTTGTCGCGCTTGAGCCGCATCCAGGCGATACGGCCGGGCGAGCGGCCTTCGATGGCCTTCGCAGGGACGTCGGCTACGGCCACGGGTGCGGTGGGTTCCGCGCTCGTGTCATGCAGTGGTGCCGTCATCGTGGTGGGGACCCCTCTCGGCCGACGGGTTGCCGGCCCATGCCCGCCGCTGTGGCGGCGTTGGTGCGGAGTGGCGCTCTTGTGCGTGGTGACACGCAGGACTGTGCCGAGGTGCAGGGAAGTGCGGGAGGTGCGGTGGTGCTCGGTGCGTGTCCGGGCGTGCCCGGTGCGGTGCAGGTGCGGTGCAGGTGGCAGTGCGGGTGCGGTACTGGTGCGGTGCAGTGCGGTGCAGGAGCGGTGCGGGTGCCGTGCGGGAAGCCGTGCGGAAGTGCGCGAAAAGCGGTGCGGAACGACGAGCGACGTGCAGGGAGCCGAACCGTTTCCCCGGGGACCCAGCGGCTCTTGGGTGGGGAGTCTTCAACGGCGCTGCGATCAGCCGCCAGACCCGCAGATGAATGGATGCGCAACCGTGATGTGAGGGTCGGGTTCCCGTTATCCGGACTGCCGTGTCGGCTCAGCGGAGCAACACCGTCCGTTCGGTGCGCAATCGGACAACGCGCCCAACTCGCGGTAGGAGTACGCCTTTTGGACCCGCATCAGCGAAGAAATCCGGACAAGAAGAAGGCCGCGGGGAACGGTTGGTTCCCCGCGGCCGGAGCGTCGCGCGACGCGGTCGTCTCAGCTGGCGGTCAGTAGGCCGGAGCCTGTCCCTCTCGGTCGTAGAACGGCCGCGTCTGTGACCGGAGCCACATCGCGACGGGGTCGTGCTCGTCGGCCAGCGCCACCGTGCACACCGGCACGCCCTCGGGCACCGCACCGACGGACTGGCGCATCATCTCCCGTACGGACTCCAGCGCGGGCGCGGAGGCGTCGTACAGGTCGAGCCCGACCGCGAGGTACGGCGAACCCAGTGCGGGCTGCACCCAGGCGCGCCGCAGCGAGCGGACGGCCGGCGTGCGGTGCGCGTGCTGGGTCAGCAGCCCGTAGAACTGCGGGAGCTCCAGGGCGGGCTCGGACAGCCGCAGCGGCCCCGCCGGCATCCGGTCCAGGCCGGTGGCGATCCGGCGCAGGTCCGCCCAGGGGATGCCGAGGCCGCCCCCTTGGGCGTGCGGATTCAGCCACAGCCCCCAGCGGTCGGGATAGAGGGCGCGCGCGATGTCCCGGCCGGTGACCACTTCGTAGCCGCGGTTCCAGCCGCTGGCCGCCAGTTCCTGCGGGGAGGTGACGCAGGGCGCGTATCCGATGCCCTCCAGCTCCATGCCGCCGTACTGGGCGTCCGGTGAACCGGGGCTGCCCTGCCAGAGCAGCATCCACAGCCGACCCTCGGCGAGGGCCTGCAGAAGTGACTCGTAGCTCTCGTAGCGCCCGGGAGTCACCTGTCGCATGATGTGCTCGACCTGCCCGGCCGCGGCAGTGCCTGACGCACTCACCGGTACCCCTCCTCGTCCGCACGCGTGTCCAGGCCACCCGTGCGGCCAGGAGATGAGACCAGCTTAAGCGCCGCTAGGGCACGTAGAAGGGGCTTACGCGCGTAAGGATGAAGTCGACCACCGGGTCCTCCGCCGCGTCCAGCAGGACCAGCTGCACCGGCCAGGGCGCCGGAACCCGTGCCAGGGCCCGGGCGAGGGCCTCGCGCGGCGCGTTCTGCGCGGCGGGGTCCCGCCTCGACAGGCGGACGCCGATGCACAGTTCCGGGTCGCCGCCCTCGACGCTGGCGAGGCAGCGGTGGGCGGCCACGACCAGGCCGGTGGTGCGGAACTCCTCGGCCGCGGCGGTCAGGAAGTCCACCGGGTCGTCCTGCCAGTCGGGCTCGTAGAGCCGGACGCGGCCACCGGTGGCGGGTCCGTCGAGCTCGGTCCGGCCGATCCGGCACAGCTGGGCGACGGCGGGCGGGGGCAGCGGTACGCCGACGGTGCCCTCCGGGTTCACGGCGATGCCCAGTTGGGGGGGCAGGCCGCGGGCGAACTCGACGGCGGGGGCCACGGCGAAGTCCATGCCTGGGCCGACGCAGGCGCGGAACTGGTCCTCGGAGCTGTAGACGGGCACGTACGCCGCCCCGCCGATCTCCATGGTGGGCAGGGTGAGGGAGGGGCTGTCCGGGCCGCCTCCGCCGGGCAGCGGCACCCAGACCCGACTCCGGCCCAGCACCTCGACGATCCTCGGGCCGGCGTCGGGCACGCCCAGGGCCGCCCCGAGCACCTGCTCCAGCTCGTTCTCCGGCCAGCCGCCGCCGTGCATCTCCGCCTCCGCTCGTCGCGCCGTGTACCGGCAGAGGGTAGCCGCCCGGGCGGGGCTCAGGCCCGCCCGGGCTCCGCGGGGCGGAAGGATATGCGGGTCAGCCGAGCGGCGGCGGCCCGGTCCAGCAGCACCACCGAGGTGCAGCCCGGCGGCAGCGGGCCCGACTCCGCTGCGCGCACCAGCCGGCCCACCGCGGCCCGGTGCCGGGCGAAGGCGTACGCCGACACGCCACGACCCCGCTCCATCTGTCCGGAAAGGGCCTCCTGCGGGGTGGCGTCCAGGATCAGCAGGTGCAGGGCCCGGCCGCGGCGCCGCGCCGTCGCCGCCAGCAGCCCCCGCACCCAGCGCTGCGTACCGCAGTCGTGGACGACGGCCGAGGCGCCGGATCGCAGGACCCGCCACAGCCCCCAGTAGTGCGCGATCCGCACCAGCGGGCGGTAGACGGCGTACGGGAGCCCCGCGGGCATGCGCCGCTCCCAGTGCTCGCGCACGTCCTGGGAGTCGATGCCGCCGCCCTCGGCGGCCCGCTTGATCAGCGTGCTCTTGCCGCCGCCGGGCAGACCGGAGACCACGACGATGTCCCCCTCGGCGAAGCCGAGCCGGCGCGGCCCGCGGTCCCCCAGGCCGCGCAGGTCGCTCACCGGCCCGCGGTGCGTGCGCGCCCGCTGCGCAGGTACCCCGTCCGCGGTCCCGGCGGTCGCCAGGACTCCGAATCTCCGCACAAGATCGCCTCCCCCGAATCGGGCCTCGCGGACCCCATGCCCATTGAGTGTAAAGAGACGGTAATCCGACGGCGCCGGTTCCGGCCGGGCCGTCCGGCCACCGGACGCGGTCCGCGACCGTACACCGTCCGGCACGGCCGCTCCGTGAGGTAGCGAATGACACAGTCTTTCGGGCCCGCCCACCCGATCCGCGGTGGGGCGTGCAATGATGTGCGCCATCTGGACCAACTGCATACCGGCCGCTTGAATCCGCGCGGGAGAGTCCCGACGGGCCGCGAGGCCGCGTCCGGGCGCCGAAGGAGCAAGTACCTCCCTTGAATCTCTCAGGCCCCGTACCGCGTGGATGAGGCAGATCTGAAAAGCGAGTCGCGCCCTTCCCGTCCCCCATGGCGGACCGGGGCGTGCTCCACCCAAGGTGCAAGTCGGCGGTTCCCGTTCCCGCGGGACTCTCGGCGAACCTCTCAGGTTCCGATGACAGATGGGGAGGAACGTCCTCGTCATGTCATGCCCTGGGACCCGGGAGCCACACCCATGAGCACTGCCCCCCGCCTGACCGCCCTCGATGCGCTGCACCGCTCGCTCGGTGCGACCATGACCGACTTCGCGGGCTGGGACATGCCGCTGCGGTACGGCAGCGAGCGCGACGAACACAACGCCGTGCGCACCAAGGCCGGCCTCTTCGACCTCTCCCACATGGGCGAGATCACGGTGACCGGTCCGGAGGCCGTGAAGCTCCTGGACTACGCCCTGGTCGGCAACATTTCGACCGTCGGCGTCGGCCGCGCCCGCTACACGCACATCTGCCAGGAGGACGGCGGGATCCTCGACGACCTGATCGTCTACCGCCTGGCCGAGACCGAGTACATGGTCGTCGCCAACGCCTCCAACGCCCAGGTCGTCCTCGACGCCCTCACCGAGCGCGCCGCCGGCTTCGACGCCGGGGTCCGCGACGACCGCGACGCGTACGCGCTGATCGCCGTCCAGGGCCCGGAGTCCCCCGGGATCCTGGCCTCCCTCACCGACGCCGACCTGGACGGCCTGAAGTACTACGCGGGCCTGCCGGGCACCGTCGCCGGCGTGCCCGCGCTGATCGCGCGGACGGGCTACACCGGCGAGGACGGCTTCGAGCTGTTCGTCTCCCCCGAGCACGCCGTGGAGCTGTGGCAGGCGCTGAGCAAGGCCGGCGAGGGCGCCGGGCTGGTGCCCTGCGGCCTGTCCTGCCGCGACACGCTGCGCCTGGAAGCGGGCATGCCGCTGTACGGGCACGAGCTGACCACCTCCCTCACCCCGTTCGACGCGGGTCTGGGCCGGGTCGTGAAGTTCGAGAAGGAGGGCGAATTCGTGGGGCGCGCAGCCCTGGAGGCCGCCGCCGAGCGCGCCGCCACCAACCCGCCGCGCAAGCTGGTCGGCCTGGTCGCCGAGGGCCGCCGCGTCCCGCGCGCCGGGTTCCCGGTCGTGGCCGGCGGCGAGGTGATCGGCGAGGTCACCTCCGGTGCCCCCTCCCCGACCCTCGGCAAGCCGATCGCCATGGCGTACGTGGACGCCGCGCACGCCGCGCCCGGCACCTCCGGCGTCGGCGTGGACATCCGCGGTACGCATGAGCCGTACGAGGTCGTCGCCCTGCCCTTCTACAAGCGGCAGAAGTAGCGCCCGTACGCCGGCTGCCGCCGGCCGAGGCGTCTCACCACGCAAGACCACCGTTCGTTCGCACTCCCCCGCATCCAGGAGAATCAGGTCATGAGCAACCCCCAGCAGCTGCGTTTCAGCAAGGAGCACGAGTGGCTGTCGGCCGCCGAGGACGGCGTCGCCACGGTCGGCATCACGGAGTTCGCGGCCAACGCGCTCGGTGACGTCGTCTACGCCCAGCTCCCCGAGGTCGGCGACACGGTGACCGCGGGCGAGACCTGCGGCGAGCTGGAGTCGACCAAGTCGGTCAGCGACCTGTACTCCCCCGTCACCGGCGAGGTCGTCGAGGCGAACCAGGACGTCGTGGACGACCCGAGCCTCGTGAACAGCGCTCCGTTCGAGGGCGGCTGGCTGTTCAAGGTCCGCGTCGCGGAGGAGCCGGCCGACCTGCTCTCCGCCGACGAGTACGACCAGCTCACCTCCGGTAAGTAACTGACCACAGGGGATCCTGATGTCCGTTCTGAACACCCCTCTCCACGAGCTCGACCCGGACGTCGCCGCCGCCGTCGACGCCGAGCTCGTGCGCCAGCAGTCCACCCTGGAGATGATCGCGTCGGAGAACTTCGCTCCGGTCGCCGTCATGGAGGCCCAGGGCTCGGTCCTGACCAACAAGTACGCCGAGGGCTACCCGGGCCGCCGCTACTACGGCGGCTGCGAGCACGTCGACGTCGTCGAGCAGATCGCGATCGACCGGATCAAGGCGCTCTTCGGGGCCGAGGCCGCGAACGTCCAGCCGCACTCGGGTGCCCAGGCCAACGCCGCCGCGATGTTCGCGCTGCTGAAGCCGGGCGACACGATCATGGGCCTGAACCTGGCCCACGGCGGTCACCTGACCCACGGCATGAAGATCAACTTCTCCGGCAAGCTCTACAACGTGGTCCCCTACCACGTCGGTGAGGACGGCCAGGTCGACATGGCCGAGGTCGAGCGCCTCGCCAAGGAGACCAAGCCGCAGCTGATCGTCGCCGGCTGGTCGGCCTACCCGCGCCAGCTGGACTTCGCCGCCTTCCGCCGCATCGCGGACGAGGTCGGCGCGTACCTGATGGTCGACATGGCCCACTTCGCGGGCCTGGTCGCCGCCGGCCTCCACCCGAACCCGGTGCCGCACGCCCACGTCGTGACCACCACCACGCACAAGACCCTGGGCGGTCCGCGCGGTGGCGTGATCCTCTCCACCCAGGAACTGGCCAAGAAGATCAACTCCGCGGTCTTCCCCGGTCAGCAGGGCGGCCCGCTGGAGCACGTGATCGCCGCCAAGGCGGTCTCCTTCAAGGTGGCGGCCTCGCCCGAGTTCAAGGAGCGCCAGGAGCGCACCCTGGCCGGCGCGAAGATCATCGCCGAGCGCCTGGTCCAGGACGACGTCAAGGCCGTGGGCGTGGACGTGCTCACCGGCGGCACCGACGTGCACCTGGTCCTGGTGGACCTGCGCAACTCGGAGCTGGACGGCCAGCAGGCCGAGGACCGCCTCCACGAGATCGGCATCACGGTCAACCGCAACGCCATCCCGAACGACCCGCGGCCGCCGATGGTCACCTCGGGTCTGCGGATCGGCACGCCGGCCCTGGCCACCCGCGGCTTCGGCGCCGAGGACTTCACCGAGGTCGCCGACATCATCGCGGAGGCCCTGAAGCCGGCGTACGACGGCGAGGCCCTCAAGGTGCGCGTCTCGGCGCTCGCCGCGAAGTTCCCGCTGTACCCGTCGCTGTAGGCCAGGCTCGGGGGGCCCGGCCTTGTGTCACACAGGGCCGGGCCTTTCCCATGACCCGGGGCCCGCGGTCCGGTACGTCGGGACCGCGACAGCCCCCGTACAGACCGGCGTAACCGGCACCCCCACGAACTGACGTACGCTGATGAACCGGGCATGGGCGCCCACGAGGTGATCTTTGCCCGCAATCCCCGCAAGATCCGCCCCCTCCGTCGGCCGCCTCGTCCCGCTCCGAGACCGGTCGGACGGTCCGCTCCCCGCCACCGCGGGGGCAAGAACTCCCGGGAGTCCGCCACCGTGGCCATTTCGGTTTTCGATCTCTTTTCGATCGGCATCGGTCCGTCCAGCTCGCACACCGTGGGTCCGATGCGCGCCGCCCGCATGTTCGTCACGCGGCTGAAGAAGGACGGTGTGCTCGCGCAGACCGCCTCCGTCCGGGCCGAGCTGTACGGCTCGCTCGGCGCGACCGGACACGGCCACGGCACCCCGAAGGCGGTGCTGCTCGGCCTGGAGGGCCACTCCCCGCGCACCGTGGACGTGGAGACGGCCGACGACGAGGTGGAGCGCATCCGGCAGACCGGCCGGCTGCGCCTGCTCGGCACGGAGATAGGCAGTGCCCACGAGATCGCGTTCGACGAGCCGAGCCAGCTGATCCTGCACCGCCGCCGGGCCCTGCCGTACCACGCGAACGGCATGACCCTCTTCGCGTACGACGCCTCGGGCGCCCCGCTGCTGGAGAAGACCTACTACTCGGTCGGCGGCGGCTTCGTCGTGGACGAGGACGCGGTCGGCGAGGACCGGATCAAGCTCGACGACACCGTACTGAAGTACCCCTTCCGCTCCGGTGACGAGATGCTGCGCCTGGCCAAGGAGACGGGCCTGTCGATCTCCTCGCTGATGCTGGAGAACGAGAAGGCCTGGCGCACGGAGGAGGAGATCCGCGCGGGCCTGCTGGAGATCTGGCGGGTCATGCAGGCCTGCGTCGCGCGCGGCATGTCCCGCGAGGGCATCCTCCCGGGCGGCCTGCGGGTCAAGCGCCGCGCGGCGGCGACGGCGCGCCAGCTGCGCACCGAGGGCGACCCGATGCTGCACCGCAGCGAGTGGACGACGATCTACGCGATGGCCGTGAACGAGGAGAACGCGGCGGGCGGCCGCGTCGTGACGGCCCCGACGAACGGCGCGGCGGGCGTCCTCCCGGCCGTCCTGCACTACTACGTGAACTTCGTGCCCGGCGCCGACGAGGACGGCGTGGTCCGCTTCCTCCTCGCCGCGGGCGCGATCGGCATGCTGTTCAAGGAGAACGCCTCGATCTCCGGCGCCGAGGTCGGCTGCCAGGGCGAGGTCGGCTCCGCCTGCTCGATGGCGGCGGGCGCCCTCGCGGAGGTCCTGGGCGGCACCCCGGAGCAGGTCGAGAACGCGGCCGAGATCGGCATGGAGCACAACCTGGGCCTGACCTGCGACCCGGTCGGCGGCCTGGTCCAGATCCCGTGCATCGAGCGCAACGGCATGGCCGCGGTCAAGGCGGTCACGGCCGCGAAGATGGCGATGCGCGGGGACGGCAGCCACAAGGTCTCCCTGGACAAGGTCATCAAGACCATGAAGGAGACCGGCGCCGACATGAAGATCAAGTACAAGGAGACGGCCCGCGGCGGCCTCGCCGTCAACGTCATCGAATGCTGACCTGACCCGGTCCGCACGCGTACGAGGACCCCGGGCGCCGCTGCGCCCGGGGTCCTCGTACGTCTCCGCCCGACCGCTCCCCTCACCCTCACCCGCAGCCGCAGCCGCAGCCGCAGCCGCAGCCGCAGCAACCGTCCGGTTTTCCCGGGTGTTGAGGTTTGGCGGGGATTGATCACGCTTCAGGGCGAACCGTAGGGGCTGGGGGTGGTACGGGAGGATCCCGGTGCGCCAGGGTGATCACGTGACGTCGCGGCACATCCCCCGGCGGCCGGCCGACCGCCGTGGACCGCAGCCCTTTCCCGTACGGAGGACTTCACCATGACGAGCAACCGCAGCGCCCGCCTGATCACCGCGCTCGCCGCTCTCCCCCTCGCCGCCCTGCTCTGCTCGGGCACCGCCCGGGCCGACAGCGGAGCCGGGGCGGGGACCTCCTCGAACGCGTCCGCCGCCGAGATCGTGGGCAGCGGCGTCTTCGGCGCCAACGCGGGCAACTCTTCCACCACCCAGCAGGTGGCCACCGGCTCCGGGGCGACGAACCAGAGCAACGGCGTACAGCTGAACGGCACCGGCTCCGCCACCGTAGGACAGTCGAACGGGAACGCGCCGGCCTTCGTCGAGCCCGCGGCCGTCGAGCCCGCTCCGTAGCGGCCCGGTGCCCGCGGGGACCCGCCCTCCGGCCGGAGGGCGGGCCCGCGCCCGTTCCGCTGCACACCGCCCGATCGACTACCCCTTTTGACCCGATGACATCATGGATCGCGCATTTATGCCCATTGGGAAATTCAGGTGGTTTTGCTGCAACCATGGGCGAGCAGGAAGTGTCTCCAGCAGCGACACGGATCCCCGTCCCTACAGAACCAGGGGGACGTCATGAACCATCTCCGCCGCCGGCAGACCGTGGCCCTGGCCACGGGAGCTCTCCTCACCGCCGGACTCGCCCTCGCCGCGCCCGCCTCCACCGCCCAGCCCCCGGCCGCCGCGGCCGCCGGGCGCACCGCCACCCCGCTCGTCGTGAACGCCCGCTGGGCCGGGCACTGCGCGTACGACCGGATCGTCATCGACCTCCGGGGCCGCGTCCCCGACGTCGAGGTCACCCGCGTCCCGCGGCTGTACCGGGACGGGTCCGGCGAACCCGTCGCGCTGGCCGGGAAGCACTTCCTGCAGATCCGCCTGCACCCCGCCGAGGCGCACCTGCGCTCCGGTGAGAGCACCTACCGCGGGCCGAAGCTGGCGAAGATCGACCTGCCCGCGCTGAAGGGCTTCGCCATGACGGGCGACTTCGAGGGGTACGTCACCTTCGGCGCCGCCTTCGACGGAAGGCCGTCCTACAGGTCGTTCACGCTGCGCTCGCCCGACCGGTTCGTGCTGGACGTCGCGCACCGGAACGTGTGCTGCGGCTGACCCTCCGTCCGCTGGTGCCCGGGGCCGCCCGCCCGCGCCGCCGTCCCGGGCACCCGTCCGCCCGGTCGGGCCGCCGGGGTCCGGGGCGTCAGCGGTGTTCGGGGTTGGGGAAGTCGAAGCGGCAGCCGGCGTCCCATGCCGAGCGCTGGTTGCCGTGGGCGGGGACGCCGCCGGAGCGCTTGAGCAGGGCGGCCAGGTGCATCAGGTTCCACGACATGAACGCCGTGTTCCGGTTGGTGAAGTCGTTCTCCGGGCCGCCCGAGCCCGGGTCGAGGTACGAGGGGCCGGGCCCCGCCTCGCCGATCCAGCCGGCGTCGGCCTGTGGCGGGATGGTGTACCCGAGGTGCTGGAGGCTGTAGAGGACGTTCATGGCGCAGTGCTTCACGCCGTCCTCGTTGCCCGTGATCAGCGCCCCGCCGACGCGCCCGTAGTAGGCGTACTGGCCCTGCTCGTTCAGGAGCGACGAGCAGGCGTAGAGCCGCTCGATGACCTGCTTCATCACGGAGCTGTTGTCGCCGAGCCAGATGGGCCCGCACAGCACGAGGATGTCGGCGGCCATGATCTGGCTGTACAGGACGGGCCACTGGTCGGTTTCCCACCCGTGCTCGGTCATGTCCGGCCAGACCCCGGTGGCGATGTCGTGGTCGACGGCGCGGATCAGCGAGGTCCGGGCGCCGGCCGCCTCCATGACCGCGCGGCTCCGCACGATCAGGCCTTCCGTGTTGCTGGTCTCCGGCGAGCGCTTGAGCGTGCAGTTGACGTAGACGGCGGTGAGGTCGGAGTAGTCGAACGCCCCGGCGTTCGCCCCCGGCTGCGGTGTTGCGGTGTCGTGTTCGTCGGCCACCTTCCCAGCCTGCGGGCCAGCCGGGCCGTCCGGCGACCGGAAGGCGCCCGTCCGGGGGCGCCCGTCCGGGGGCCGCCCCTCCCGGCCGCCCACTGCGCGCTCCCCGGCGGCGCCGGTTGGAGCACAGGAACGGAAGGGCGCCGCAGCACGCGCCGGGCCCCGCTACCAGTCGCTCCGTGCAGGAAGTTCCTTGGCCCTGCCACCGTTTCGCCCGCGCACCGGGGGCGCGTCGGCCCACCACGGGCGTGAAGCGGAATCCCCGGGCCCAAGGGCCGGTGCGGATCCGGGTTGTTAGGGATCCATGGAGCGGATTAGGGTCATCACGCCTTGGTGTACGGGAAACCGGTGGAAGACCGGTGCGGCCCTCGCCACTGTGAACGGGAAGTCCGGCTCCACTCCTGCGGGAAAGCCACTGGGCAGCGCGGGGAGGGACCCGCACCGCCCGGGAAGGCGGAGCCAGGGCATCAGTACCCGTGAGCCAGGAGACCGGCCAAGGCGCGTTGTCCATCCACGAGGTGCTGGAGAGGTCTCCCACTCATGCATATAGCCGAGGGGTTCTTGCCCCCTTTGCACGCGGCCGCCTGGGGCGCCGCGTCCGCTCCCTTCGTCGTCCACGGGGTACGGGCCCTCACCCGCGAGGTGAAGGCCAACCCGGAGAGCACCCTCCTGCTCGGCGCGTCCGGAGCGTTCACCTTCGTCCTGTCCGCGCTGAAGATCCCGTCGGTGACGGGCAGCTGCTCACACCCCACCGGGACCGGGCTCGGTGCGATCCTGTTCCGGCCGCCGATCATGGCGGTGCTCGGCACGATCACCCTCCTCTTCCAGGCGCTGCTGCTCGCGCACGGCGGACTGACCACCCTCGGCGCCAACGTCTTCTCGATGGCCATCGCCGGGCCGTGGTCCGGGTACTGCATCTACCTGCTGCTGCGGCGGCTCAACGCCCCGCTGATGGTGTCGGTGTTCTTCGGCGCCTTCTTCGCCGACCTCGTCACCTACTGCGTGACCTCCGTGCAGCTGGCGCTGGCCTTCCCGGACCCGGCTACGGGCTTCTTCGGTGGGCTCGCGAAGTTCGGCGGCATCTTCGCGGTCACCCAGATCCCGCTCGCCGTGAGCGAGGGCCTGCTGACGGTCCTGGTGATGCGGCTGCTGATGCAGTCCAGCAAGTCCGACCTGGTCCGGCTGGGCGTCGCGAAGCTCGCCGGCCGCTCCGAGCAGAAGACGGCGGTGTGACGCCCATGAACCCGAGCCGGAACACGAAGATCAACGGTCTGCTGCTGCTCCTGGTGGCGGCGCTGGCCGTGCTGCCGCTCGCCCTGGGCCTCGGCGAGGGCAAGGAGGAGCCGTTCGCGGGTGCCGACGCGCAGGCGGAGGCGGCCATCAGCGAGCTGAAGCCGGATTACGAGCCCTGGTTCTCCCCGCTGTACGAGCCCCCGTCCGGGGAGGTCGAGTCGGCCCTGTTCGCCCTCCAGGCGGCGCTGGGCGCGGGCGTGCTCGCGTACTACTTCGGGGTCCGACGGGGCCGTCGCCAGGGTGCGGCGGCCGCGGCCGCGGGCACGCCCTCCGCCGACACCGCACCGGCACGGGCCTCCGCATCCACGTCCGCATCCACACCCGCAGCGGCGCCCGCCTCGGAGTCGTAGCGTGCTGCCCATCGACGTGGCTGCGCACGGCAGCCGCTGGCGGGGCCGGCATCCGTTGGAGAAGGCACTGCTCGGACTGGGTCTGACGGTCAGTGCCCTGTGCCTGCCGGCCTGGCCCGGCGGGCCGCTCGTGGCTGCCGCGACCCTCGCCGTGCTCCTCGGGCCGGCCGGGGTCGCCGGGCGGCAACTGTGGCGGGCCTTCCGGATCCCGCTGGGGTTCTGCTTCACCGGGGCGCTGCCGCTGCTGGTCGCGGTCGGCGGCCCGGCGGGCCCGGTCTCCCTGGCCCCGGACGGGCCGCGGCTCGCCACCGAGCTCCTGCTGCGCACGTCGGCGGCCTCGCTCGGAGTCCTGCTGTTCGCGTTCACCACACCGGTGTCGGACGTGCTGCCCCGGCTGGCCCGGGCCGGGGTGCCGGCGCCGGTGGTGGACGTGGCGCTGGTCATGTACCGGATCGGGTTCCTGCTGCTCGACTCCCTCGCCCAGGTGCGGCGCGCGCAGGCCGCCCGTCTGGGGCACGCGGGCCGGGCGGCGGCCTGGCGCTCGGTGGCGGGGCTCGCCTCCACCTCGTTCGTACGGGCCTTCGACCGCGCGGCGCGGCTCCAGTCGGGCCTGGCCGGGCGCGGCTACGACGGCGCGCTGCGGGTGCTCGTCCCCGAGGCGACGCTGTCATGGCGATTCCTCGCCGCCTCGGCGGCCCTGCTCGCGGCCGTGGCCGCACTGACACTCACCCTGAAGGGGCTGTACCCGTGAACGCGTTGGTGGAACTGGCCGGGGCCGGCTATGCGTACGAGGACGGCCCGGCGGTGCTGACCGGGGTGGACTTCGCCATCGCCGAGGGCCGGGCGCTGGTCCTGCTCGGCCGCAACGGCAGTGGCAAGACCACGCTGATGCGGCTGCTCAGCGGCGGCCTGCGGCCCGATTCGGGCGAACTGCGGCTCGACGGGACGGCGGTCGGCTACGACCGGGCGGGCCTGACCCGGTTGCGGACGGCGGTGCAGCTGGTGGTCCAGGACCCGGACGACCAGCTGTTCGCCGCCTCGGTGGAACAGGACGTGTCCTTCGGCCCGATGAACCTCGGCCTGCCCGCGGACGAGGTGCGGGACCGGGTGGAGTCCGCGCTGGCCGCGCTGGACATCACCGGGCTGCGGGACCGCCCGACGCACCTGCTCTCGTACGGGCAGCGCAAGCGCGCCGCGATCGCGGGCGCGGTGGCCATGGCCCCGCGGGTGCTGATCCTCGACGAGCCGACGGCCGGACTCGACCCGGACGGGCAGGAGCGGTTGCTGGACACCCTGGCGGGGTTGCGCTCGCACGGCACCACGGTGGTGATGGCCACCCACGACGTCGACCTGGCGGTGCGCTGGGCCGACGACGCGGCGGTCCTGACCCCGGAGGGGATCCGCTTCGGCCCGGCCGCCCGACTGCTGGCCGACACGGGCCTGCTCACCGGGGCGGGCCTGCGCCAGGCTTGGTCACCGGCGGTGGCGGCCTTCCTACGGGCGCGCGACCTGCTGGGGCCCGACGCCCCCGGCCCGCTGACCCCCGAGGCCCTGGCCGCCCTGCAGTAGCCGACCGGCACGGGTCGGCAACGGCGTGCGGCAAACCTAGGATGACGACATGTCGCTGCCGCACGCCATCCTCACCGCCCTGCTCGAGAAGCCCTCGTCCGGGCTGGAACTGACCCGGCGGTTCGACAAGTCGATCGGGTACTTCTGGTCCGCGACGCACCAACAGATCTACCGCGAGCTGGGCCGGCTGGAGGAGGCCGGGCTGATCCGGGCCCTGCCGAGCGAGGTGCCCGTGCGGGGCCAGAAGAAGGAGTACGAGGTCCTGCCGGCGGGCAGCGCGGAGCTCGCGCGGTGGATCGGCGAGAGCCAGGACCCGAAGGACATCCGGGACCCCCTGCTGCTGCGGATCCGGGCCGCGGGCGTGGTCGGCGTGCAGGGTCTGGCCGGGGAACTGCGGCGCCACCTGGAGCTGCACCGGCGCCAGCTGGCGCTGTACGAGGCCATCGAGGAGAAGGACTTCCCCCCGGAGCGGGACTCCGACGAGGACCGGCTGCGCCGGCTCGTGCTGCACGGCGGCATCGGCCTGGAGACGTTCTGGCTGCGCTGGCTGGAGGAGGCCCTGGGCGAGGTCGGGGACATGACGCGGGCGGGCAGCGCCGCGGATGCCGGCCCGGGTGCCGCCCCGGATACCGCGGGCGGACCCGACGCCGCGCCGTAGGACGCAGCCCGTGAGGGGCGGGCAGGCCGCAGCCCCCGTACCGCCCGGCGGGGGCGGCACGGGGGCTGCGGCGCGGGGCCTTACTTGTTCAGGGAAGACCAGAACTCGTCGAAGCTCAGCAGGCCGTCGCCGTTCGTGTCCTTGGAGGCGATGACGGAGTCGGCGACCGGGCCCGTGACGAACGGGTCGCCCATCTCCGCCATGGCCCGACGGAACTCGTCGGCCGTGACGAAGCCGTCACCGTCCGCGTCGAACCTGCCGAACGTCTCCCGCGCGCTCTCGATGTCCGCCACTGGGATCCACCCCTTCTTGGTGCTCGTTGACCGGCTCAGGGTAGCGGCATCGGGAGCGGCCGCCGATGCCGGGTCCCGTTCGGGCGGCAGAAAGAAATTCAATTACCGCCCCGTAGCACGGAATCAGTGATTCCGGCCAAGAAATCCACCTCGGACTTGTCACGTTCCGGGATCACCGCATAACGTACCGGCATTGCCGCCACACCAGGAGCGCAGGGCTCCCAGGGACAAGCGGCAACAAGGGCGATCACACAGGTGACGATCACAGCAGACGCATCATTCGAAGTTCTGCCCTTCACCCGCACGTGCCGTCATATCTGGGATGAGGGCGACCATGTGCTCATCGGAGTGAGTCCTGGGAACAGCTACTTCAGCTCCGAGCGCATCAACAGCCTCGCCCGCTGGGCGGTACCCCGGTTCGCGCAGGTCGACTTCGTGTACGCGGACCTCCATGTGGACCGTATGTTCGCAGCTTTCGGCTACGGCCGGGAACATGCGGAGAAGCGTGCCGCGAAGGAGATCAAGGCAGTCCGGCGGCGGGTCCTCAAGGGCATCGAAGAATCGGGGCAGCCGCGTGCGGGGGTCCATGTGCGGGCACTTTCGGAGTTCCAGACCCATCCCGTTTACCGACTGCTGCACCGGCGCGTGCTCCATTTCCTGGAAACCGACGATGAATTCCGCAAGGGCTGCGAGGAGATGGCCCTCCATTTCGTCGGGTCGAAGTTGCCGGAAGGTGAATCCATCACGGCGGACCAGTTGCAGGTCTGTTTCGACTACCTGGCGGCGGAGCTCCCGTTCTTCGTGGACACCCCGAGCATTCTCGACGTGCCGTCGTCCGTGGCGGCCTACCACGTCCGGATGCCTCTGACGGACGTCCTCTTCGCGCGCGGCGGGGGCCTGCGCGCGACCCGCAACCAGGCCTACGCCGTCGTACGGCCGGAGTCCGCCGGGGCGGCCCGCCCGGCCCCCGTGCCGGCCGGCACGGCCGCGAACCACGCACCGACCGAAGGGACCGCCGATGGGCGTCGAGCAGCATGAGGCCGGCGCCGGCCGGCAGGAGGGGGACGCCCCCCTCCTCGATTTCCCGCTGTCGAGGCGCGGTGACGTGCTCCCGGAGGAGTGCGCCCGGCTGCGGGAGAAGGCCCCCGTCGCCCGGGTCCGCACCCTCACCGGGGACCGCGCCTGGCTGGTCAGCAGCTACGCGCTGGCCAAGCAGGTGTTGGAGGACGAGCGGTTCAGCCTGAAGGACACCGCCCGTGCCGGCGTGCCCCGCCAGTACGCGCTGACGATTCCGCCCGAGGTCGTCAACAACATGGGCAACATCAACGGCGCGGGCCTGCGCACCGCGGTGATGAAGTCCCTCAACCCGCGGCAACAGGGCCTGCAGGACTGGCTGCGCGTCACGGCGGGGACGCTCGTCGACGGGCTCGTCGCCGAGGGCGGGCCCGTGGACCTGCGGGCGGGGTTCGCCGACCCCTTCTCGGCCGCCCTTCACTGCCGGGTGCTGGGGGTGCCGTTCGAGGACTGGCGGCGCCTGATGTCGGGGCTCGACGTCGCGTTCATGACCGCGCGCGAACCGTTCGCCGACTCGGCACTCAACTGGTACAAGGACGTCGCCTACTTCGCCGGCCGGCTGGGCGCACAGCTCGCACTGCCCGCCGAGCAGCGTACGGGGCTGCTCGGCCGGTTCGCGGAGCTCAAGGAGGCCGACCCGGACGCCGCCCACCTGACCGACGAGATGTTCGCGACGGTCGCCGTCTCCCTGTTCGGGGCGGGGGCCGTGTCCACGTCGGCCTTCCTGGTCCTGGCCGTTCTCGCGCTCCTCCAGCGACCCGAGCTCATCGACCACCTGCGCCACCACCCGGAGCGCACGGGGAAGGCGGTCGACGAGCTGCTGCGCTGGAACCTGTCCGTGGGCGACGGCCTGCCGCGCATCGCGCTGGCGGACGTTCAGGTCGGCGACGTGCTGGTCAAGGAGGGTGAGCTCGTCCTGGTCCTGCTGGAGGGGGCCAACTTCGACCCGGAGGCCTTCGAGCGCCCGGACGAGCTGGACCTGGAGCGGGAGAGCGCCAACGCCCACCTCGCGTTCGGGGCGGGCCGGCACTTCTGCCCGGCCTCGGCACTGGGCCGGGCCCACGCCGAGATAGCGCTGGAGGTGCTCGTGGAGCGGCTACCCGGCCTGCGACTCGCGGTGCCCGCCGAGAACCTGGTGTGGCGTACGGGCTTCATCAAGCGGCTGCCGGAACGGCTTCCGGTCGCCTGGTGATGGCGCGGCGGCGCCCCGGGAGACCGTGCGGGCTCCCGGGACGCCGCGCGGTGCGGTGCGGTGGAGTGGGGCGGTGTGGGGTGCGTGGGGGCGCGTCCTAGCGGAAGACGCCGGTGTGGCCCAGTGAGTAGCGGCCGGGCTGCGGGTAGACGGCCAGGCCGTGCGGGCCGGCGCCGACCGGGATCCGGGCGAGCTGTTTGCCGGTGGCCGTGTCGATCGCGTAGACCTCGGCGTCGTAGCGACCCGACAGCCACAGCACCTTGCCGTCGGCGGACACGCCGCCCATGTCGGGGCTGCCGCCGTCCGGCAGCAACCACTTCTTGGTGAGTTTCTTCTGGGGGAAGTCGAAGACCGAGATGGTGCCCTCGCCGCGGTTGGAAACGTACATCTCGCGGGAGTCGCGGCTCACGTACAGGCCGTGGCAACCCTTGCCGGTGGGCAGCAGCTGGGGGGTGTCGAACTTCTCGCCGTTGAGCACCCACATGCCGTGCGCCATCATGTCGGCGACGTAGAAGGTCTTGCCGTCCGGGGAGATCTTCACGTCCTGCGGCATGGCGCCCTCGAAGGGCAGCTTCTGCTGGGCGATGACCTCCATCTTCTCGGTGTCGACCTTGAGCAGCTCGCCGGAGAACTCACAGCTGACGATGAAGTAGCGGCCGTCCGCGGAGAAGTCCGCGTGGTTGACGCCGAAGCAGGTCACCGGAACGGTCTTGACCCGGTTCATGGTGCGCGGTTCGCGGAAGACGAGCTCCTTGTCCATCGAGGCCATGACGACCGCGTATTTGCCGTTCGGCGTGAAGTACAGGTTGTACGGGTCGTGCACCTCGACCGGCTCACCGACCTCGCCGGTCGCGGGGTTGATCGGCGTGAGGGTGTGACCGCGGTTGTTGTTCACCCACAGGGTCTTCAAGTCCCAGGAGGGGACCACGTGCTGGGGCTGGACCCCGACCGGGATCGTGTCGATCACCTTGTACGTCTTGGGGTCGATGACGGACACCGTGTTGGAGCTGGTGTTCGGCACGTAGACCCGGGACGGGAAGTCCTTCACCACCGGGGAGAGCTGGTTCGGCCGGTCGGCCGCGTACACGTCGTTCGGGTCGAGGAGCGGCGGCATGCCGGCGAGGCCGGCCGGGGCCGCCGGGACGGCCTTCACCGGCGGCTGTGCCGGGGCCTCGGAACCGAGCGCCTCGGAGGGGCCCTTGTCGCCGGCCGATCCGCAGCCGGCCAGGGCGGCGAGGACCAGACCGGCCAGGAGCACGGTGGCCTTCCGGGGAAGGCGGGTGGTCGTCATGGGGTCAGCAGCTCCGTGGTGGTCACCGCGCGCAGTGTGCGGCGCGCGAGTTCTTCGAGGAGGGGAGGCATCGCGTCGACCGTGTCCGCGTAGCCGAAGTGCAGGCTCACCACCGATCCGCTGCGGATCGTCCCGGTGACGGTGCGGATCACGGCCGCCGCGCCGGGCGAGGTGAAGTCGAGGGAGTCCACGTCGTACGAGAGGACGTGCGCGTAGCCCGCCCGCCGGGCCAGCTTGCGGACGAGCGGGGTGGCGTGCTGCGTCTGCGAGGGGCGGAACCAGGTGCCGATGGAGCCGGTGAGGCGCTTCAGCCGCTGGGCGCACCCGGTGATCTCGGCGTAGGCCTCGGCCTCCGTCATGTCGTTGATGGCGAGGTGGCGTTGGGTGTGGTTGCCGAGTTCGTGGCCGCCGTCCAGGACGCGGCGGGCCATGTCCGGGTAGGCGTCGAGCCAGGTGCCGATCGCCAGGACGGTCACCCGCGCGCCCGCGCGTTCGGCCTCGGCGAGCACGGATCGGGCGGTGGCGGGGTCGCCGTTGCCGTGGAAGGTGAGGGCGACCCGGGGGCGGTCGCGGGGGCCGTGGCCGATCTCCTCGGGCTGTCCGGGGAACCTGCGCGGCGCCGGGGCGGGTACGGGTGCGGGTGCGGGCGGCCTGCCGGGTACGGCGGGTGCGGGCCCGTCCTTCGGCGCGCGTGAGGGCCGGGCCGGGCCGCCCGCCGCGGCCCCGCAGGCGGTGGCGAGGGCGGCGGTGGCGGCCGCCGCGCCGGCGCGGAGGGCGGATCGGCGGTCCGGGTAGCAGGGCACCCGCCCATTTAAGAGAAGAAATCCCCCAAAGGTAACGATTGACCCAATTCGGGCCCCCGGTCGAAGTGAACCCGGATGGCGGCCCACCCCTCCAGGGATCAAGGAATCACACGGACGAATGGATACCTATTCACTAAATACGAGGCGGGTGGTCGACCTCACCTAGGATTTAGGTGGAAACTCTTAGGATTTGCACACTTATGTCCGAGTCGGGACTTTTGGCGTTCGGTCCCCCATCTGCCATAGTCGGAAGCACGGCTTCCCCATTGACCCGAGCGAAGTCGCCCCGCCGAGGATCACACCCCCTTCGATCCTCGGCGCACCCATGGAGCCCCCACGGAGCCGCACCACGGCGAACGGGGGCTTCAGGCGTTCGCGGACCGGCTCAGCGATCGGCCACCCGCATCTCGAACCAGGTGATCTTGCCGCGGGGCAGCAGGTCGGCACCCCAGCGGTCGGAGAGCTTGTCGACGAGGAAGAGACCCCGCCCGGTGGTGTCCAGTTCGTGGACCGGCATCAGGCAGGGCAGCCCGCGGGAGGGGTCGCGCACCTCGATCCGGATCCAGCCGCGCCGCCGGTGCATCCGTAACCCGAAGGAGCGGGCGCCCGTGTGGCGCACCGCGTTGCCGACGAGCTCGGAGACGAGCAGGACGGTGTGCTCGGACACCTGGGGCGAGAAGCCCCAGAAGCGGATCACCACGTACTGGGCGAGCCTGCGGGCCCTGCCGGCCGACTCCGGCATGGACGGCAGTGTCACTTCTGCCTCGGCCGGATTCCCGTACAACTCCAGCGCCTGGAGACCCTGTTCGTCCTCCAGAGCCGCCGTCGACCGCACGACGGAAGCGCTGCTGCGCTGCCGCGGCTGTTCCACACCCTCCAGGCCCGCCATGCACCCATCATGGACGGCCGGTGCGCCCGTCCGGGCCGTTCCGCAGGAAAACACCCCTAGCAGCGGAGGGTCCCAACGAAGTGCTCCGGCATATGCGTTGGGCAATCGGACACCGGCACAACCACCCTGATCTGCGGTGACACACCCCGCGGCGGCGACCCCCCGGAGCGGATCGCCGGTCCTCCTTAACCCTGCTTTAAGGCGGGGCTAATCCACCCCCACGGAGGACCGACGAGAACCGGACAGGTCTCAGACGAACTTGGCCTTGCCCGGGCCCTCCTCGACGAAGCTGCGCATGCCGCGCTCGCGGTCCTCGGTGGCGAACAGGCCCGCGAACCAGTTGCGTTCGATGGTCAGGCCGGTGTCGATGTCCGCCTCCAGGCCCGCGTCCACGCACTCCTTGGCCGCACGCAGCGCGATGGCCGGCCCCTGGGCGAGCTTCGCGGCCCAGGCGTGCGCCTGCTCGTACACCTCGGCGGCGGGCACGACGCGGTCCACGAGGCCGAGGGTGAGCGCCTCGTCGGCCTTGACCATGCGACCGGTGAAGATGAGGTCCTTGGCCTTGGAGGGGCCGATGAGCCGGGACAGCCTCTGGGTGCCGCCGGCGCCCGGGATCAGGCCGAGCAGGATCTCGGGCTGGCCGAGCTTCGCGTTGTCGGCGGCGATGCGGTAGTCGGCGCACAGGGCCAGCTCGCAGCCGCCGCCCAGGGCGTAGCCGGTGACGGCCGCGACGACCGGCTTGGGGATCCGGGCCACGGCGGTGAAGGCGTCCTGCAGCGCGCGGGACCGGGCGACCATCGCCGCGTGGTCCATCGTCTGCATCTCCTTGATGTCCGCGCCGGCGGCGAACACCTTCTCACCGCCGTAGATGATGACGGCGCGGACGTCGGACCGGTCGGTGGCCTCCACCGCAAGCTCGCGCAGCCGGTCCTGGGTGGCGATGTCCAGGGCGTTCATGGGCGGCCGGTCCAGGCGGATGGTGCCGACGCCTTCGGAGACTTCGAGAGAGAGGGTCATACGGGGAAGGTTAGCCCCGGTTAACAGAAGTGGCCCGGTGCTGTGGG
>NZ_JBHWJJ010000111.1:0-28503 GCF_042732005.1 Streptomyces sp. NPDC059851
GCCCCTCGTGGGACCGTCGGGGTCAGCTCGGATCGGCTCGGGTCAGCTCGCGGTGCGGCCCGAGGCGAGCGGCCACTCGCGGTTGAGGGATCCCAGCGGGATCTTGCGCTCGAACAGCGGGGTGCCGAACAGGGACAGCTGGAGCTGGAGGTTGCCGCTCAGGTCGAAGCCGCCGTACAGGGCCCAGGCGCCGCTGACGGAGGTCTTGCCGTCGGACGAAGCGGACGCCTTGGCTTCGGCCTCGCCGCGCAGGTACGGGGCGAAGTCCGCCGAGACGCCGACGGCCCCGTACAGGCCGATGGAGGCCTCGGCGCCGAGGGCGCCCTTGACCTTGCCGGAGGCGGTGACCTCGGCCTTCACCGGGGTGCTCTTGACGTTCGAGGTGCTGACCGGGCTCCAGCCCTTGCCGGTGGCGTAGCTGCCGCCGACGCGGAAGTCGCCCTTGACGTCCTGGCTGACCTCCAGCGTGACGCGGCCGTCGGCCTCCACCTGGACGTAGCAGGTCAGGTCGAGGTTGACGACGACCGGGACGGGGCCCACCTGGATGACGGGCGCGGCGTGCAGCTTCGCGAACGGGATCCGCTTGGGCGATCCGGTGCTCGCGGCGGCGTGCCCCTTGAGGCTCCACTGCGAGGACCAGTCACCGCTCATGCCGAGGAAGGCGGTGCGGGGGCCGACGCCGCCCGAGCCGTCGTAGGCGAACTCCACGGTCGGGGCGAGCTGGACGAATCCGTTGACCGAGGCGCCGGCCGAGACGGGGGCGCCCGGGGCGGTCTCGATCGGGGCGTTCACGTCGAGCCGCAGGTTGCCGAGAGGAAGCTTCGCGCCCTCGGGGCCGAACTTCATGCCACCGGTCTTGGCCCAGGAGAAGCTGACGCCCTTCATCAGGGGCTCGACCGTGACCGCGGACGGGTCGACGGGGACCTTGCCGTCGGCCTTGTCGTCGTTGAGGACCGAGGCCAGCGTCGTGGGGGCCGTCTTGACCTCGGTGCCGCGGTCGGTCTTCCCGACGACCTCGGTGACCTTCGCGAGAAGGCCGTTGGGAGCGCCCGGAGCGGGGGCACTGGCGATGACGTCGCCCACGGCGACGGGCTTGTCGGCCGCCGGAGTCTGGCCCTGGCTGGGCGAGGCGGACGAACCGGGCCCGTTCTGCGGGCCCTTGGGGCTCTGCGGGTTCTTCGAGGGGGCGGAGCCCTTGGGGGCCGAGGCTATGACGGCCCGGCCGGTCTTCTGGTCGAAGGAGGCGACCTTCAGCGCGGACTTCTCCGGGGTGCCCTTGCCGGCTCCGACCCGGGCGATCTCCACCGGCGCGGGAGCGCCCTGCGGGGCCGCGGCCACCTCGAGCTGCTGCGTTCCGTCGGCCACGGGGGTGGGGTTGGCCGGGTCGGTGGGGGCCGCAGCACCGGTGTGCGTGGCCGAGGAGCAGCCTGTGACGGTGAGCGCCAGTGTGGTGATGCCGGGCAGCAGGAAGCGTCTGGCGAGCATGCGCACGTACGTAAGACCTTCTGATTGGGGGGAAGTTACGCTACCGACAAGTAACGTGAGAAGTGATCATGCCAGGCATGTCCACCACAACGGCGATATCCGGCCACCCGGCCCGGAGGATCACGATCGACAGCCTGTGTGTCGGGCCGTCGCCGTACGTAACGGATCACCCGGTTCCGGCCGGAGTGCTGGCCGGCACCGCTCCTGCACACCCCTGGACGCCGCCCCACGTCCGGCGCGCAAGTCGGCGAAATCCGCCGCTCGTTGCCGAACCCGGTGGCCGCGGCGACGAGGGCGGCCGGGTCGGGCACGCCCTGGCATGATGCCGGGATGATCATTCCCATACCCGACGTCGTGTCCCCGGGCCGCCTGGCCGCGGCCGGGCATCCGGTCCTCGCCCTGCCCTGCGGCCTCGAACTGCGCCCGTGGACCCGTGACGACGCCCCGGTCCTCGCGGATGCGTGCCACGACCCGGACGTCCAGCACTGGAACCGACCCGGACACCTGACGCTGGACGCGGCGCGCGACAGGATCGCACGGTGGGAGGAGCGCCGACAGGCCGAGCAGGCGGTGATCTGGGCGGTCGCCGAGCCGCACGGCGGCCCTCCCGTCGGACTCATCGGGCTGGCCGACGTCGACCTCCGTGGCGGCAGCGCGGAGTTCCTCTACTGGCTCCTCCCCGTGGGACGCGGCCGCGGGGCCATGGTCGACGCCGTCGTCCGCGTCAGCAGCTGGGCATTGGAGGACGTGGGCCTGCACCGGCTCCGCATCACCCACTCCGTCGCCAACGCCGCTTCCTGCGCGGTGGCGACCCGTGCCGGCTTCGCCCCCGAAGGCACCCTGCGCAGCGCCCTCCTGCATGCGGACGGCTGGCACGACGAACATCTGCACGCCCGCATCCAGGGCGACCCCCCTCCTGCGGAGCGGTCCGGGGCAAGCAGGCAGGTGAATTGAACGGTGGTCCCCGCCGCCCATTGCCCCCCACCGATGGCCATCCGGGCGTTCTAGGGTGCCCAGTGCCCCTGTTGTCCCAACGGGAAGAAGCGGCCGTTCACCTGACGGACCGTAGGGTAATTCTTCATGGTTCGACCGTCTGGCGAGAGAGGATTCTGAACATGTTCGCTGTGATCTACCGGTGGCGGCTCCGCGAGGGGATGGAGCAGCAGTTCAGCGACGGTTGGCACCGCGTGACGGCTGCGATCCACGCGAAGTGCGGCAGCTACGGGTCGCGGCTGCACCAGGCCGACGACGGGACGTGGGTGGCCTACGCGCGCTGGCCCGATGTGGAGACCCGCGAACAGTGCACGGAGCCCGACCCGGACGGCCTCGCGATGATGCGGGAGGCCATAGCCGAGGGCTTCCCGGAGACGCGGATGCTCGTCGTGGACGACATGCTCGCGGAGCCGGACTCCGCCGACGCGCCGCGCCGGGAGGCGCAGCGGCAGGCATAGGCGCAGGTATGGCCGCAGGTACGGGCGCAGGCGCAGGCTTGGGCGCGCCGGCCGGAACACCGGTCTCCCGGGCCTCGTTGAACGGGTCATGAAGGCATCTGTCACACCGCAGACCCCCGAGACGCTCGACCGCCGGGAGGGCCCGTTCGGCGAGGTCGTGCTGCGGCGCCGGGGCGCCGCGTACGAGATCATCGCGAACGGCTGCTTCCTGATGGACACCTCCGACGGCCGTTCGGAGCGGCTGCTCGTCGACGCCGCGTACCTCGCCCTCGACCCGCCGGCGGGCGCCCCCGCGCCGTCCCTGCTGATCGGCGGGCTCGGCGTCGGCTTCTCGCTCGCGCACGCCGCCGCGCGGCAGGAGTGGGGCCGGATCGCCGTCGTGGAGCGGGAAGCGGCGATCATCGAATGGCACCGGAGGGGCCCGCTCGGCGCGGTGTCCTCCGCGGCCCTCGCCGACCCGCGGACCACGATCCTGCACACGGACTTGGTGGCCTACCTGACGGATTCCGCCGACCGGTACGACGCACTCTGCCTGGACATCGACAACGGCCCCGACTGGACGGTGGACGAGGACAACCGGGGCCTGTACTCCCCCGCCGGGCTGGCCTCGTGCCTGGACCGGCTCCACCCGGGCGGCATCCTCGCCGTCTGGTCGGCGCAGCCCTCCCCCGCCTTCGAACAGGCCCTGTGCGATGCCGGGTTCGACTCCGTCCGGACACAGGAGGTCCCGGTGGCCCGCGGCGTGCCCGACGTGGTCCACCTGGCCCGCAAGCGGCTGCCCCACGTCCCGGCCAGGTAGATTTCTTCGCCGCTGATCGACCGACCCGGGGGGACCCATGTCACTGTTCGTTCCCGACTTCGACGACACGGTCGTCGTTCGAGCCGCCGACGCGGAAGTCATAGGAGCGGGAACTCCCGTGACGAACCGTCTGCTGGCCGACAGCAGCGCCACCGGAGGCGCCTTCTCCACCATGCGGGTCACCCTCGGCGAGGGAGCCAACGGGGCCCGGCCGCACCACCACTCCAAGTCCGCCGAGATGTTCTACGTACTGGACGGCACCGCCCTCCTGCTCTCCGGCGAGCAGGTGGTCACCGCGGAGCAGGGCGACCTCGTCGTCGTCCCGCCGGGCACTCAGCACGCCTTCGCGGCGGCCCCCGGGGAGACGGCCGACATGCTCGTCGTGATCACGCCGGGCATCGAGCGCTTCGAGTACTTCCGGCACCTGGAGCGCATACGCTTCGGCAAGGTCCCCCTGGAGAGCATCCTGGAGGTGCAGGAGCTGTACGACAACCACTTCGGCACCAGTGCGGTCTGGGAAGAGGCCCTGGCACGCGGACGGGCCTGAGCTCGCCCCCTTGGCAGTCGAATCCCTCCCGTGGGACGGGGCCGGTGGCGCCGTGATCCCGGTGGCCCGGCGGCGGCGAAGGCCGCCGGCGCGGCGCGGTGGGAGGGCGCGCCGGTGAGGGCGTAAGCGGAGGACGAGGACCCCGACTCGCCCACCTGCGCCGTGCCTTCGGCACCTTCGGCGTCGTGTGGACCACGCCCGACACCGGCCGGAGAGGACCGCAGCCCCAGGTGGGGACCACCATCGGGGATGATCGGGACATGAACGATCCCGTACGTTTCACCCGCACCTGGCGCGTCTCGGCCTCCGGGGGATACGACACCGCGTGGGGCGGGTTCACCGAGGACGCCATGCACGCGCGCGGTCGGGCCGTGGCGCTGGAGGGCGGGCCCTACTGGGTCTCGTACGAGCTCCGGACCGGGCCCGGCTACGTCACCCGTTCGCTGCGCGTCCGTGTGGAGGGCCCCGGCCCCGAGGTCCGCGCAACGGAGCTGCTCCGGGACGCGGACGGCCGGTGGACCGTGGACGGGCGGGCACGGCCCGACCTCGACGGCGCTGCCGACTGCGACCTGGGGCTCTGCCCGCTGACCAACACCATGCCCGTACGGCGCCACGGTCTGCACCTGGCGGCCGGTGCGGCTCCGGCCGGGCCCGGCCACCGGTTCCTCATGGCCTGGGTGTCCGTGCCCGCCCTGGCCGTGGTCCCCTCCGAGCAGACCTACACGCCGCTCGGCGGGGGCAGGGTCCGCTACTCCTCCGGCACCTTCAGCAGCGACGTGCTCTTCGACGGCGACGGTCTCGTCCTCGACTACCCGGGGCTGGCCACGGGGCTCGCGGACAACGGGACCTGACGCGCGAGCGGCTTCGCCGCCCGCCCCGGCGGGCCCTGCGCGGATCTCACCGTCCCGGGCCCGGGGCCCCGGGCCCGGGGCGGCGCGGCACACCCGGTCGGACGGGCGGGCGGTCGGCCATTCGGTGGGGCTGCGCCGCCCGCACGGTGTGGGGCCGCGGAAGCCCGCGGGTACGGACTGATCCTGCGGGGAGCGCCCCCGTCCGAAAGGCCTCCCCCATGCCGCTGACCCGTCGCAAGGACCTCGGGCTGCTCGCCCTGCGCCTCGGAGCGGGCGGGGTGCTGATCGCGCACGGCACGCAGAAGCTGTTCGGCTGGTTCGGTGGGGGCGGTCTCGACGGCACCGCCGCGGCCATGGAGCAGATGGGCTTCACCCCGGGACGCCCGAGTGCGTTGGCGGCCGGGCTCGGCGAGGCGGGCGGCGGTGCTCTCCTCGCCCTGGGGCTCGCGACCCCGGCGGCAGGTGCCGCCGCGGCGGGTGCCATGGCGGGGGCCGTTTCGGTGCATGCTCCCGCGGGATTCTTCGCGCAGGGCGGCGGCTTCGAGTACCCGGCCTTCCTCGGCTTCGTCGCCGCCGCGCTCGGCCTCTCGGGCCCGGGATGCTTCTCGGCCGACCACCTGACCCGGCACCGGCTCGACCGGCCCGCGGTCCTGCTGGCCGCCTTCACGCTGAGCGCCGCCGGCGCCACGGTGGTGGTCAGGCGCCGCATCAAGGCCATGCAGGCCGTGGAAGCGCCCGCCGCCGGTTGAACGGGCTCCCCGAGGAGGGCACATGACGCCCCCGGGCCGTGCACGGTGCGGCCGGCGCACGCTGCCACGCCGGTTGCGCAGGGGTGACGGCCGGCGCGACGATCAGCGGATGATCGAACTGCTGCCCGGGGCCGGGGTGCTCCTGCCGAACGGTGTCGGCACCCTCCGCTTCGGCATGGACGCGGAAGGCACCCAGGAGCTTCTGGCGAGCCTGGGTGCGGTCGAGGAGGAGAAGGCCTCGTCGGTGGCGCCGGGCGGGTGGTGGGGACGCTCCCTCCGCTGGTGCGACGTCGAACTGACGGCCCGTGCGGAGGCCTCGGCCCCGGCCCCGGGCTCCGGCCCGCTCACCGGATCGGTTCCGGGCCCCGACCCGGGCCCGGCCGCCGGCCCGCCGCTGGCCGAGGTCGCACTCCGGCGGGGCGGCTTCCGGCCGTCGTGGCGCGGCCCGGCGGCGGTACCCGTCGTCCTCGACGGCATCGACCTGTTCGGCTACCCCGCCGACGAAGTCCTGGAGGCGCTGGGCGAGAACCGGTACCCCGGGCTCCGGCTGCCCTCCGCCGGCCCGGACGGCTACCTGCCGGCCGTGGTGTTGCGGTCGGTACCGCCGCCCGGGGACGGCGACCGGGGTCGTTCCGGCACGGACGGCGCCGGGCCGGACCTCGCCGCGTACGCCGACATGTGGACCACACGGCGGCACGAGTGGCAGCTGGAGGACACGGGCAGCGGCTACACGATCGTCACGAAGGGCGAGCGCCCGATGGAGTTGCTGATCTGCCACGACGAGCTCGCCGAGCAGGTCGTCGCCCGGATGATCGCCGCAGGCGTCGACATCGTGGACGGCTGACGGGGCGGTCACCCGACCCCCCTCACGCGAAATCTCACGGGTTCAGGTCGCTGTGGCCGGAAATATTTGGCCAATTTGGCGGTTACCGGAATGATGTTCCATCATCGTGACAGCACGTCAGCTACCGGCGTGCGTCGAGGAGGCGGGGCTGCGGGGGTTCCCCCGTACCCACCATCGGCCGATGCGCAGGTGGGCTCGTGGTCGCGCGCCGCGCCCCGAGGTGACTCCCGCCCCTGTTCCCCTTCACCTAGGCAAAGGCCCATGTCCGCCCAGCAGCTCTCGGACCTCATACGTTTCGCCCGCCACAACTCGCCCTTCTACCGGGACCTCTACGCGTCCCTCCCGCCGGACGCCGACCGCCTGGTCGACCTGCCGGTCGTGGACCAGCAGGAGTTCTGGGCGGCCAACACCCTGCACGACAACCGGGTCCTGACCGGCCCGCTCAGCGAAGCCACGGTCTACAAGACCGGCGGCACCACCGGCTCCCCCAAGTTCTCGGTCTACACCCGTGACGAATGGCGCACCTTCGTGAGCGCCTTCGGCCAGGGACTCGTGGACACGGGCCTGCGCCCGGGCCACCGCGTCGCCGACCTCTTCTACGCCGGTGAGCTGTACGCCAGCTTCCTGTTCCTCCTGGACTCCCTCGCCCACGCCCCCGTGGACAACGTCCGCCTGCCCATCGGGGGCGCCGCGCCGCTGGAGTCGACGGTTCCCACGTTGGGCGACCTGTCGGCCCAGGTGCTGACCGGTACCCCGACCACCCTGTGCCGGCTGGCCGAGCACGTCGTCGCCACCGGCGTCCGGCTCGACTCGGTGGAGCTCTTGCTCTTCGGCGGCGAGGCGCTCTTCGCCGACCAGCGGCGGCTGCTGGCCACCGCGTTCCCACGGGCCGAGGCCCGTTCCGTCGGCTACGCGAGCGTGGACGCCGGCCTGCTCGGCCGCCCCGTGCCCGGCCCCGACGCCCGCGTGCACCGGGCGTTCTCCCCGCACTCGGTCGTCGAGATCCTCGACGACACCACCGGTGAGCCCATCACCGAACCGGGACGGCCCGGCCGGGTCGTCGTCACCAGTCTGTTCCGGCGCCTGATGCCGGTCATCCGCTACCCGGCGGGCGACCGGGCCGAGTGGACGGGCACCGGGGACGGGCACTTCCGGATCCTGGGGCGCGCGGACGAGGGCGTACGGGTCGGCCCGGTGTCCCTCTACACGCAGGACGCCCAGCAGGCCGTCGCCGCGGCGGACACCGCCGGGCGGGTCGTCGGCATGCAACTCGTCGTGCGCCGCTGGGAGGGCCGGGACGGGCTCGTGCTGCGCCTGGCGACCGCGCCCGGGGACCCCGGCCGGGGCACCGGCGGGGCGGGCGGGCTGGAGGCGCTGGCCGAGGCGGTCGTCACGGAGCTGGAGACCGTGCGGCCGCTGTACCCGGACAGCGTGCGCGCCGGATTCGTGCATCCGCTGTCCGTGGAGTGGGCCCGTCACCGGGACCTCACCGTCAACCCGCGCTCGGGCAAGCTCGTCCGGGTCCTGGACGAGAGGCCCACGGCATGACCGCCGCCACCGAGACGGAGGCCGTGGCCGGGACCACGGCCCGCACCGGCGCGAGCACCGCCGCGGGCAACGACTCTGGAGCCGCCGCGGACACGGGCGCGGGCGACCACGCCGGTACCGGCGCCCGGCGGCTGCCGCTCGTACTGCGCAACCGGGCCTTCGGGGCCGTCTGGCTGGGCCAGGTCCTGACCCAGGGGGCCGTGCGCATGTTCCAGGTCGGCGTGTCCTGGTGGCTGGTCGCGTACGCCGTCCAGGACGCCGGCGGGTTGGCCTCCGGGCTGTTCATGGCCGTCTGCACCCTGCCCGCCGTGGCCCTCGCCCCCGTCGTGGCCCGGGCCGTCGCCCGGTTCGCGCACCGCTCGGTGCTGCGCACTGCGGCCGCCGCGGCCGGAGCGGCCTCGGCCGCCCTCGCCCTGTGGACGCAGGGCAGCGGCCTGCCGGTGGCCGCCGTGTACGCCGCCGCCCTCGCCCTGGCCACCTGCCAGGCCTTCTTCGACCCGTGCCTGACCACGTCGGTGCCCGAGCTCGTCGACGACGCCGACATCGAGACCGCCACCGGCTTCGAGCTGTCCACCCAGTCCTTGGCCGGCCTGGGCGGAGCCCTGCTCGGTGCCCTGGCCGTGGACCGGGCCGGCGTGGCCGGGCTGGCCGTCGGCTGCGCCGCCGCCTACCTGACCGCCGCCCTGCTCGTCACGGCCGCACGGTTCCGCACCACGGCGGCCCCCGGACCGGCAGCCGCCGACGGCGCCACCGACGACGGGCCGGCCGCGGTGGCCGGGCAGCGCCGTACGCTGCGCGACATCCTCGCCGAACTGCCTTACGTACGGAACATCCTGATCTGCTTCACCGCGGCGAACCTGTTCACCGCCGCCGTGTTCGTCGTCATCCCCCTCTACACCCGGTCCGTCCTCCAGGGCGGCGGGGGGACCGTGGCACTGCTGGAGGCCTCCCTCGGTACCGGCGCGCTCATCGGCGCCTTCACCGGCACCCGGGTCCCGGGCCGCCCCGCCGTCGCCGGGGCGTACTGCCTGGGTCTGATGGCGGTCGCACTGGCCCTGCCCGGCCTGGCCCCGCTCCGCCCGGTCTTCGCGGGCTGTCTGGTCGTGGCCGGCTGGTGCGCCGGGGCCGTCAGCGTCCGCTTCGTCGCCCTCTTCCAGCGGCTGGTGCCCTCCGCCGACAAGCCCGGCTTCTTCGCCGTGATGCAGGCCGTGCTCGGCGCCTCCCTGCCGGTGGCCTCCCTGGTGTTCGGCTCCGCCGGCGACCACCTCTCTCCGCAGACGCTGTGCCTGGTGCAGGGCATCGGCCTGCTGCCCGCCGCCTGCGCCCTGGCCCTGCTCGGCCGGCGCAGTTCCGAACCCGTGCAGGTCGAGGCGGATGCCGTCGGCGACGCGGCCGCCCGGCCGGCGGGAGGGGAGCGGTGAACCCCGTCATCACCCGGGCCGCCTGCTCGGACATCGCCGAACTGCGCCAGTTGTACTACGCCGTCTACGGACCCCACTATCCCGTCGCCCTCGGCACCGACCCCGCCGAGATGGCCCGGCTCATCGCCGACCCGCACTCCCTGTGGCTCGTCGGCCGCTGCCCCGACACCGGGGCCCTGACCGCCTCTGCCGCCATCCACGGCGAGGCCGGCAGCCGCATCGGCCGCCTGGAGGGCATCGCCGTGCACCCCGAGCACCGCTCGGCGGGCCTGGCCGCCGCCCTGACCGGGGCGCTGTGCGCAGGGATGCTGGACGGCGGGCGGCTGGACTCGGTGTACGCCACCGTCCGTACGGTCAGCGCCGGCCCGCAGCGCGTCGTCGCCCGCAACGGCTTCCGCCCCCTGGGCATCCTGCCCAACGCCGTGGACCTCAGCAGCCGTGAGAGCCTCGCTCTCTACGCGCGTCACTCCGCGGGGGTGCTCGACCGGCGGATGCCCGTCAGCGAAGTGCCCGCCCCGCTGCTGCCGTTGCTGCGGACCGCCGAGTCCGCACTGGGCATCAGCTATCCGGGGGTGCGGGCCGCCGCGGCCCCCCTCGCCGAACCGGTCCCCGCACCCCCGGCGGCGGAGGCCGCCGCACGGCTGGAGGTGATCGAGGCCCCGGCCTTCGTCCGCCGCCGGTTCCGCGACCACTTCCCCGGCGCCGAGGGCTGGTTCTACCCGCTCCACACCCCCAACGTGCTGATCACCCCCGAGGACGGCGGGTTCGAGGTCTACGCCTACCTCAACCGGGCCGGTGGCTACTGCTCCTTGCTGACCGCCCACCCCGACCCGGCCGCGGCGGCCGCCCACCTCGAACCCGTCACCCGGGCCCTGGCCCGCGCGGGCGCCGGATACGTGGAAGCCCTGGTGCCGCTCGCGCACCGGGAGGCCCTCGCGGCCTTCCTGGCCCAGGGGTTCGTCGCCGGTGCGCTCTACCCGGCGATGCGCGCGGAGGGCGACGGCTTCCACGACTACGTCGTGCTGTCCAGGTCCACCGAGCGGATCGACTTCCGCGGGGTCGCCGTCGAACCGCCCCTCCAGCCCTATCTGGACTGCTACGTGTCGGCCTGGGCGTCGACCCATCTGCCCACATCACCCGAGGTTGCCCCATGAACCCCCATCTCGCCCCGGTCGGCGTGCCCGACCCCGCCCTCCTGCCGCACGTGCAGCAACTGTGCGACCTGGTCGACCCGTACGCGTGCGGACCGGTAGAGGACGAGCTGTTCGCCGCTGCCATGGCGGAGATCAACGCCTGGCACACCGAGCGCTCCCCGTTCTTCCGCTCGCTGTACGCGTCCACGCCCGCGGAGGCGGGGGAGGCGTACCGCACGCCGCTGGTCCACGCCAACTTCTTCAAGCGGCACGAGGTGCTGTCCGTCCCCCGCGAGGACGTCGAGCTGCACCTGACCTCCTCCGGCACCACCGGCCAGAAGTCGCAGATGTTCTTCGACCACTGGACGATCCGCTCCGCCCAGCGCATGGTCGCCCGCATCTTCGAGCGCAACGGTTGGATCACCCCCGAGCAGGAGGTCAACTACCTGCTCTACAGCTACGAGCCGGCCCCGTCGCTGAACCTCGGCACCGCCTTCACCGACAACTACCTCTGCGACTTCGCCCCGGCGCGCAGCGTCGAGTACGCCCTGCGCAACACGGGCGGCGGTGCGGGCGGCGCAGGTGGAGACCACGAGTTCGACCCGTTCGGCTGCATCGCCGCGCTGCGCCGCTTCGAGCGGGACGACGCGCCGGTCCGCATCCTCGGCTTCCCGGCCTTCCTGTGGTTCACCTTGGAGCGGATGCGGGCCATGGGCGTGCCACCGCTGCGCCTGCCCGAGGGCTCCCTCGTCGTCCTCGGCGGCGGCTGGAAGGGGCACGCCGACCGGCAGATCGGCAAGGAGGAGCTGTACGCCCGGGTCACCGAGCAGCTCGGCATCCCCGGCGAGCGGATCCGTGACACCTTCGGCTCGGTCGAGCACTGCATCCCGTACATCGAGTGCGGGCGGCACCGGCTGCACGCCCCGGTCTGGTCACGGGTGACGATCCGCTCCACCCGCACCCTGGAGCCGCTGCCGTACGGGGAGCGGGGCTACCTCCACCTGGTGTCCCCGTACATCACGTCCGTGCCCGCGCAGAGCGTCCTGATGGGCGACCTGGCCTCCCTCCAGCCGGGGGACGCCTGCGGGTGCGGGCTCGGGACCCCCTGGTTCACCGTCCACGGCCGTGCCGGGGTGAGCCGCAACCGGAGCTGCGCGGTGGCCGCCGCGGAACTGATGAAGGGAATGGCGTGACCGTGACGACCGTGTCCACGACCGTGAACGTGAACGTGACCGCGTACGAGAACGGCGGCGGGCCGACCGCCGCAGCACCGCACTTCTGGCAGGGCGCCTTCATCGGCACCGAGGAGGCGGGGCGCCGGCTCGCCGGACTCCCGGCCGCGGTCGAGGCCGCGCTGGGCACCGTACTGGAGACCGAGACCGTCCTGGCCGCCTGCGACGCCCTGGCCTCGGCGCTCCTCGACCCGGAGCACCCGGTGCACGCCGGGCTGGCGGCGCACCTGCCCGAGGACGAGGACCCGGCGGCGCTGCTGGCCGAGCTCGGCCACCACCTCGGCCGCCGGGAGCTGACCCGCAAGCTGCGCCGCGAGTTGGGCAGTGCCGCGCCCGGCCGGCTGAACCGGCCCGATGCGCGGGAGGCGGTGTACGAGGCGTGGGCGCCGGTGGGCATGGTCGCGCACGTCGCCCCGGGCAACGCGGCGACCGTCGCCCCGCTGAGCATCGTGGAGGGCCTGCTCGCCGGCAACGTGAACGTCCTCAAGACCAGCAGCGCCGACACCCTCTTCACCCAGGCCCTGATGGCCGAGCTGGCCGCCCTGGACCCCAGCGGGGCGCTGGCCGCGCGGATCGTCGTCCTGCGCTTCGGGTCCTCCCGGCAGGAGTGGCTGCGCCTGATGTGCGCGCCCGCGGACGCCGTCGCCGTCTGGGGCGGGGAAGCCGCCGTCGAGGGGGTCGCCGCGCACGTGCCGCCCGGCTGCCGGCTGGTGGAGTGGGGGCACCGGATCTCCTTCGCCTACCTGACCGGCGACGCCTGGGCGGACCCGAGCACGCTCGACGCCCTCGCCGAGGACGTGTGCCGCCACGAGCAGCAGGCCTGCGCCAGCCCGCAGGTGGTGTACCTGGACACCGCGGACGAGGCGGAGGTCTTCGCGTTCGCGGAGCGCTTCGCCGGCGTCCTCGCGGCCCGGTCCGCGGCGGCCCCGCCGCCCGGGCCTGCGGAACTGGACCGGGACCCGGCCGAGGAGGCCGAGCTGACCACCACGGAGTTGGTGGCCCGGCTGGAAGAACACCTCGGCCTGACCCGGGTGTTCGCCGCGGTCGACGGTTCGTGGCGGGTGATGGCCGACACCCGGTCCCCGCTGACGGCGTCCCCGCTGCACCGCAGCGTGTGGGTCAAGCCGCTGCCGCGCGAGCGGATGATCGCGACCCTGCGGCCGATGCGCCGCTACCTGCAGACCGCGGGCATCGCCGGCAGCCGGACCGACGTGGCCGAGCTGGCGCGCACCGCGCTGGCGGCCGGCGTCACCCGGGTCACGCCCGTGGGATCGATGCTGGAGAGCTACGCGGGCGAGCCGCACGACGGGGTGTACGCGCTGCAGCGCTACAGCCGGCGTGTCGCGGTCCAGGCCGACCCGGCCGCGTTCGCCACCACCGCCTGCCTGGACGACCTGGCACGGCCCGTCGTCCTGCCGGCGCCCGTCGGCCCGCTGCTCGGCAAGGAGGAGGTGCAGGAGCGCAACGGCCGGGTGGGCCGCGCGGACGCGGAGCTGTACTTCCACAGCGGCGGCAGCACCGGCGCCCCGGCGCTGTCGCTGTTCAGCTACGACGACTACGACGCGCAGATGCACGCCGCGGCCCGCGGGCTGCTCGCCGCCGGCTACGACCCGGTCGGGGACCGTACCGCCAACCTCTTCTACTGCGGCGGCATGTACGGCAGCTTCATCAGCTTCTTCTCCGTCCTGGAGCGGCTCGGCGGGGTCCAGCTCCCGCTGGCCGCCGGCCCCGACCACCGGGCCACGGCGCAGGCGCTGATCGACCACGGGGCGAACACCCTCTTCGGCATGCCGTCCTACCTGTGGCAGCTGCTGCACGCTGAGGCGGACGCGCTGCGCGCCTACGGGGGCCTGCGGAAGGTGTTCTACGGCGGCGAGCACTTCACGCAGGAGCAGCAGCGCACGCTGAAGGAAGAGTTCGGCATCGAGGTGGTCCGCTCCATCACCTACGGCAGCACCGACCTGGGCCCGCTGGGCTACCAGTGCACCGAGAGCTCGGGCGGCGTCCACCACCTCCACACCGACCTGCACACGATGGAGATCATCGACCCGGAGGTGGACCGGCCGGTCGCGCCGGGCGGGACGGGTCGGCTGGTGTTCACCACGCACGCCCGGCGCGGACAGCAGCTGGGCCGGTACGTCATAGGCGACCTGGGGCGGGCCGTGCCCGGCCGCTGCCCGTGCGGCAGCCGCGCCCCGCGCTTCGAGCTGCAGGGCCGGACCGGCGACGTGGTGCGGGTGGCGACGTACTTCCTCAACCACCGCCGCTTCGTGGCGCTGGCGGAGGAGCAGGGCGGTCACCGCGGCGAGCTGCAGGTCCTGCTCGGCAACGGGGAGGCGCGGGAGCGGCTGACGGTGCGGGTGGAGTGCTCCGCCGGGACGGATCCGGAGCGGCTGCGCGAGGTCTTCCTGGCCGGCTACCCCGAGCTCCGCTCAGCGGTGTCGGAGCGGCTGCTGGACCTGGCGGTGGAGGCGGTCGACGGCGCTTCGCTGGACCGCAGCCCGACGAGCGGCAAGCTCCGCTCCGTGGTGGACACCCGCCACTAGCGGCGGTGTCCGCCGCCCCGCCCCGGCCTCGTCCAGCGGTTCCCGCGGCGTGGGCCGGGGCGGCGGACGCCCACCGGGAGCCCGCCCCGAAGGCGTCGATCACCTCTTCCCGCGGTCCTGGGCACGTCGGCCGGCCGCGGCGCCCCCGTCCCCGGAGGCCCGCCGGTCAGCCGGCTCCGGGGTCATCGGCCGCGATGCGGCGGCGGACCTGGTCCTCCTGGGCCAGTCGCCGCAGCAGTTCCAGGACGGGGGCGGAGAGGGCGAACACGATGACCGCCTGCTCCGCCAGCGCCGCCGAGTCCCGGAAGACGGCGGCGCGGCGCAGGTCGAGGCCGGCGATGGCATCGGCCAACTCGGCGTAGGCGAGGAGGCCGTCGGGCGGGTACCCGGCGTCCAGCCGTCTGAGCTGCTTGAGCGCCGCAGTCAGGCCCCGTACGTGCGGGGAGGTGTCGGGGACCTGCCAGCCCATGGCCGCGAGCAGCTGCGCGACGTCCGCTCCCGCGGCCTCCTCCGCCTCGGCCTCCCGGTCGGAGTCCCCGGCCGGGGCTTCGGCCACCGGCACGGGCAGGGCGTAGCTGATCGCGCCGAGGGCGGCGTCGGTGGTGTCGGCGCGGTCGACCGCGGCGAGCACCTCGCGGGTGGCGGCGATGGACAGCCCGCCCAGGCTGGTCAGCGCCTTGATCAGCCGGAGCCGGTGGACGTGCTCCTCCCCGTACTCGGCCAGGGTCGCGGCCGTGGCCCGGCCGGCGGGCAGCAGCCCTTCCCGGCGGAAGTACTTGATGCTGGCGACCGGCACGCCTGTGCTGCGGCTGAGCTCCGAGATCCTCATGGGCTACCTCGCTGTGGTGCGGCCGGGCTTCCGCCGCCGTCGATTGGACACCCCTAGAAGATACTGCCACTATCTAGTACTGGATACCTTGAGTATCCAACTACTCCATGTCACCACCCTGGAGCCGCCATGCCTTCGCCCCAGCCGTCCGCCCCGTCGTCCTCAGCACCCTCGAAGCCCTCCTCGGTCCTGCGCAGCCCCCGGCTGTGGCTCGGCACGGGCGCGATCCTCGCGGTGGTCTCGACGCTGTTCGCGCTGCTGTACGTCGGCGGCAACGTCGACCCCAAGGGCAACCTGCGCGACCTGCCCGTCGCGCTGGTCAACACCGACCGGGGCGCCGACTCGGGCGGCAAGCGCGTCAACTTCGGCGATCAGGTCGTCGCGGGGATCCAGAAGTCCGCGGGGGCCAACCGGAGCATCTCCTGGCAGGTGCTCAGCCGTGAGGAAGCCGACGAGCGGCTCGGCCAGGGCAAGCTCTACGGCGCGCTCGTCGTGCCGGAGGACTTCACGGCGTCGGTGTCTGCGCTGACCGCACCGCCCGCTCCGGCACAGGCGCAGGGCCAGGCGCAGGGCCAGGCGCAGGGGCAGGCCCAGGGGCAGGCCCAGGGGCAGGCGCAGGCCAAGCCCCAGCCGCAGGGCCAGGGACAGGGGCAGGCCCAGCCGCAGCCGGTCCGGCCGAAGCTGACGGTGCTGACCAACCAGTCGGCCGGCAGCTTCGGCTCCTCCATGGCTTCACAGGCGGCGCAGCAGGCCGCCCACGCCGCCTCCGCGCAGCTCGGCAAGGAGCTCCTCGCCCGCGTGTCCGCCCAGGGTGCGGCCGCCGCCCAGCTTCCCCCGGCCGCCAAGCTGATGCTGGCCGACCCCGCCGCCGTCGAGGTCTCCGACGGCCACCCGCTCGGCGCACGCAGCGCGATGGGCCTGAGCGCGTTCTACTACGCCCTGGTCCTGCTGGTGTGCGGCATGCTCGGCGCCAATGTGATCACCTCCCAGGTCGACAACGCCCTCGGCTACCTGCACACGGACTACGGCCCGATCCGCCGCCGCACCCCGGTCCGGCACACGAGCCGCGTGCGCACCCTGGCCATCAGCACCGTCATGATGCTGGGCCTCGCGGTCGTCATGGGCTCCCTGGTCGAGGCCACGGCGGTGGGCCTGCTGGACATGGACGCCTCCCACCTGGGCCTGCTGTGGCTGTACTCCGTGGCCACCATCGCGGTCGTCGGCGTCAGCGGCCTCGCCCTGCTGGCCGCCTTCGGCACGCCGGGCATGCTGGTCTCCACCATCGTCTTCATCGCGATGGCCGTCCCGTCGTCCGGGGCGACCGTGCCGCTGGAGGCGCTGCCCCGGTTCTTCCGTACGCTCGCCGAGTTCGAGCCGCTGCGGCAGCTCACCGGTGGGCTGCGTTCGATCCTCTACTACGGCGCGCAGGCGGACGCCGGCCTCAGCCGGGCCTGGGCCGCGATGGGGATCGCGCTCGCCGTCTCCCTGGTCTTCGGTTTCGGCGTCACCCGCCTCTACGACCGCAGGGGCCTGCACCGCATCCCCCAGGGCGCGGAGTCCCCGAACGCCGCCGCGGTCCCCACGGCGGCCTGACCGGACGCGCCGACCCGCACGACCGGCTCCCGTCGGGCCGCGCCCCTTCCCGGGCGCGGCCCGCCGCGCGTTCCGGGTCAGTCGCGGGGCGTCCAGAGCTCGGCCAGGCGGGCCGCCTTCCACGCCAGGCTCCTCCAGCCGCCCTTCACGGTCAGCACGGCGACGGCGCACGTGGGGAACTTCTCGTCCAGGCGGGCCACGAGCGGCTCCGGCCCGTCGCCGCAGAGTCCCACCGCGAGTTCGTGGACGGCCGGGTTGTGGCCGACGACCAGCAGACCGGTCAGTTCGTCCGACTGCTCCCCGAGTACGCCGAGCAGTTCCTCGGCGTCGGCCTGGTACAGCCGGTCGTCGAAGACGGTGGGCGGAGGGTCGGCGAGCGCGGGGAGCATCAGCTGCCACGTCTGCCGGGTGCGTCGGGCCGGCGAGCACAGCGCCAGGTCCACCGCGAATCCCGATTCGGCGAGCCGGCGGCCCATCTTCGGGGAGTCGGCCCGGCCCCGGTCCGCGAGTTCACGTTCGAAGTCCTCGACGTCCGTGGTCTCCCTCGGCACCGCCTTCGCATGGCGGACCACCACGATCCGGCGCTCGATGTCCGGCACCGTCCACACCTCCCAAGCCCGACCCGCCGGTCACCCGCGCGGCCCCGTGCCGGGCGCTCCTCGTCCTCGGCGGTCCGGGTCCGGTACCGCTCCCCTGCGCCTTCCCCGGCGGGCAGCGCCGCAAGCGCGGCCGAACGGGGGACCTGGGCCGGGTACCGGCCGGGCATGCCGGCCCCCGGCTCCCCGCCCCGGCAGGGCGTCGGGCGTCGCCGCGGCCAGCGGGCGCGGCCGGGAGGCGCGTGGGTTCCGGGGTGCCGTTCGCACGGGTGGTGACGGTCCGTCACCCCCGGGCAGGGGAGGAAGGACGAGTCCGTCACGTTCTCCGCCCGGATCACCCCCTCGGGTGGGGCCGGCTGCGGGTGATGGGCCCCAGTCCCACCGTCGAGTCCGGCCCGGTGGGCGACGGAACGTTGCTGCTGGTCGAGGGGCCGGTGCCCGAGCCCTGGCGGCGGCTGCCCGGGCCGAACACGGCCGCACGGCCCGCCCCGCCGGCGGATCCGCCCTGCGAATCCCGTACTGCGCCTGGTGCGGCGCCTTCCGACCGGTCCCCCGCGCCCCGGCCCCGGCCCCGGGGCGGCCCCGGTGCAGCCGGTTCCCTCAGGTGGGGCATGCAGAATCGATTAGCTGCGTGGCTTGGGGATGGCCGCCGCGCCGGTCGCTTACCGTGACCGGGCATTGCTCCACAGCTGCCCCGGCCAACGTCAGAACCCCCGAAAGGTGATCGAGGCATGAGCCAGTCCACCCGGGCCGCCGGCCGCGGACTCGACGCCGCCGGCACTGCCACGCCGGCTGTCGCCGGGGCCGTCGAGAACCTCCGCTTCCTCGCCACCCACACCCTGCCCGCCTTCGTCCGCGGGTTCGTCAACGCCCGCCCCACCGTCGTCAAGGTCTATGCCGCCGTCGGCCAGCCCGCCTGGTCCGCGGCCACCCTGCGCGCCCTGCGCGCCCGCCACGGCGGGGCGCCCGTGCTGCTCAAGGGCATGTCCGGGCCCATGCTGGTCCTCCTCGACGAGCCCGAACTCCGCCGCTTCTACGCCGAACCCGTCCGTACGCTGGCCATGGACTCCCCCGACAAGACCGCCGGCCTGGCGGTCCTGGAGCCCACCGGGGTCATCTGCTCGCACGGCGAACTACGCGAACAGCGCCGGAAGATCAACGAGGAGGTCGTGGCCGCGGCCGAGCCCGTGCACCCCTGCGGCGAGGAGTACCTCGCCGTGGTCGCGGACGAGGTGCGGCGGCTCACCGCCCTCAGCGTCCTGGACACGCCGGCGCTCGAACGCGCGTTGCAGCGCGCGGCCCGCCGGATCGTCCTGGGGGAGGCGGCCGCGGACGACCGGCAGCTCACCGAGTGGCTGTTCGCCCTGCGCAACGAGGGCAACTGGATGGGCAAGCGCAGGAAGCAGGCCCAGGCCGCCCGGAGGCTGTACGCCCGGGCGAACGCGCGGATCGCGGAGTACGCCGCCGCAGCCCCCGCGCACACCCTGGCCGCCCGCGCCCTCGCCCACCCGGACCCGGACGGCACCCTCGACCCGGTCGGCCAGACCCACCACTGGTTCCTCGCCCTGGACGGGCTCGCACCGGTCGCCGCCCGCACCCTCCTGCTCATCGCCACCCACCCGGCCGAGCAGGAGGCCGTCCTCGGTGAGGTGTCCGCCGGCAGCGGCCCCCTCCGGCCCCGGCTCCAGGCCTGCGTCCGGGAGTCCCTGCGGCTCTTCCCGCTGGTGCCGGACCTGGTGCGGGTCACCCGGGCCCCCACCACCTGGCGCGACGTGTCCTACCCGGCGGGTACCTCGGTCCTGGTCCCCGCACTGTTCCACAACCGGGACCCGTACCGGGTCTCCGCACCCGACGCGTTCGTGCCCGGCCGCTGGCTGGCCGCGGGCGCGACCGGGATCCTGCAGTTCGCTCCGTTCAGCCACGGCGGCGGCCGCTGCCCCGGGGAGAACCTGGGGCTGCTGGTCGCCACCGCCCTGTGCGCCGAGATCCTGCGCGGCCACCGCCTCACCGGAGCCAGGCCCGCCCTGCCGTCCTCGGGCCCGCTGCCGCTGCTCGTGGACACCGCCGGCATCCGGCTGGGCCTCGTACCCCGCTGACCCCTCCCGACGTCACCCGCTCCGTCCCGCTCTTCGACCGCCGAGCCGGAGACCGCCGGCCGGCCGAGACCACGAGGCCCCGATGACCGACACCGACCCCAACAGCCGCACCACCGCCCCCGCATCCGGGAAACCGCCGCAGCCCGGCACCTGGGTGACCGCGCCCTACGGACCCGCCGGACTGCTGGAGCGCCTCGGCTCGGCCGCCTTCGCCGGGATCAACGCCCACCGGGAATGGCACCAACTCCCCGTACCGCTCGCCCTGCTGAACCTGCGGACCCTCCGCGAGGACCTGCGCCGCCGGAACCTGTACGACACCTTCGGTGCGGGCGGCGAGCGCCCCCGCCGGGCCACCACACAGCTGCTCCCCTACCGTTCTTACGACGGCTCCGGCTACGACCCGTACGATGAGGACATGGGCCGGGTCGGCACCCGCCTCGACCGCAACGCCCCGCTGGACATGGCCTACCCGGAGTCGGACGCGGAGCTGATGTCCCCCAGCCCCCGGGAGATCAGCCGGCAGCTGCTCGCCCGCCGCTCCTTCCTGCCGGCCACCACGCTGAACCTCCTCGCCGCGGCCTGGATCCAGTTCCAGATGCACGGCTGGGCCAACCACGGCGACAACACCTCCGTGGACCCGTTCATCGTGCCCCTGGCCCCCGACGACGACTGGGAGGCCCAGGGCGGCACCTGCCCCATGCGGATCAACCGCACCCAGCCCGACCGAGCCGCCCACACCACCCCCGACGCCCCTCCCACGTACGAGAACACGGTCACCCACTGGTGGGACGGCTCCCAGCTGTACGGCAGCGACGAGGAGCGGTGCCGCTCCCTGCGAACCGGCGAACACGGCAAGCTCACCCTCGGCGAGGACGGCCGGCTGCCCGCCGATCCCCGCCCGGACCGGGACTGCCTGGACTGGACCGGGATGAACCACGACTACTGGGCGGGCCTGTCGCTGCTGCACCACCTGTTCACCAAGGAACACAACGCGATCTGCGACATGGTCCGCTCCCACCACCCCACGTGGGAAGACGACCGGATCTTCCACACGGCGCGGTTGGTCAACACCGCCCTCCTCGCGAAGATCCACACGGTGGAGTGGACGCCCGGCATCCTCGACACGCCCGCGCTGCACTACGCGATGAACGCCAACTGGTACGGCTTGCTGCCCCGCTGGGTGAGCAAGCGGTTCGGCCGGATCGGCTCGGGCGAGCTGCTCAGCGGCATCCCGGGCTCGCCCACCGACCACCACGCCGCCCCGTACTCGATGACGGAGGAGTTCGTCTCCGCGTACCGCCTGCACCCCCTCATCCCCGACGAGCTCGCCGTCCACGACCACCGCGGCGGCCGTCTGCGCCGCACCATCGACTTCGGCGAGATGCAGGGCCGCTCCACCCGCAAGGCAGTCGACGAGTTCGGATTGAGCGACCTGCTCTACACCTTCGGCACCTCCCACCCCGGCGCCCTGGTGCTGCACAACCACCCCGACGCGCTGCGCAACCTGGTCCGGCTGTCCGGCGAGCACATGGACCTCGGCACCGTGGACATCCTCCGCGACCGCGAACGCGGCATCCCCCGCTACAACGCCTACCGGCAGATGCTGCGCAAGCGGCCCGTCACCTCCTTCGAGGAGCTGACGGGCGGCCACCCGGAAGACACACCACTGATCAGGGACCTCTACGAGGGCCGGCTCGACCGGGTCGACACCCTCATCGGCAATCTGGTGGAGCCGCGGCCCGAAGGCTTCGGGTTCAGCGACTCCCTCTTCCGGATCTTCATCCTGATGGCGAGCCGCCGCCTCAAGAGCGACCGATTCTTCACCACCGACTACCGGCCGGAGGTGTACACCGCCGAGGGCCTCGAATGGATCGACCGCAACACCATGGTCACGGTGCTGCTGCGGCACCACCCCGAACTGGCCCCCGCCCTGGACGGCGTCACCAACGCCTTCGGGCCCTGGAAGACCGTGTAGGCCCGTCCGCCCGGCCACGCGCCCGGGACCGCGCGCAGCCGGGCGGCCACCGTGCGTGTCGGTGGCCCCGGTGGCTCGGCGGGGCTGGCCCGGTGGGCCCCGCCGGGCGGGCGGGGGGACCATGGGGTGTGGAGGATAGTCGTCCGGATCCGATCCGGGTGGGTGGCCTATGCGTGAGCAGACCTCGATAGAGGAGCTGATCAGCGGCGCCGCGCAGGACGCCGGCGGGTGGCTGGGCGCCCTGCCCGTGGCCCAGGTGGCCACGGGCTCCGACGGCCGGATCGTCCGCTGGAACCATGCCGCCCAGGAACTCCTGGGGTACCCGCCGCCCCAGGTGCTGGGGCGGCACATCGCGGACCTGCTGCATCCGGGCGCCGACCGCAGCCTCGGACGGGCCCTGTGGGAGACCGCCGCCACGGGTCGCGGGGTGATGGGCACGGTGACCGCCTGGCACCGCGACGGGCATCCGCTGGAGCTGGAGATCTGGGCCTGCCCGGTCCCGGACCGGAAGGGATCGGCGTCGGCGGTGCTGGTGTTCGCCGCCGAGGCGCACGCCGCGCGCCGCGTCCGCGGGTCGTCCGCGGTGTGGGAGGGGCTGTTCGCCCGGTCTCCGGTGGGGATCGGCATCCTCGACACCCAGTTGCGCTTCCTGCAGGTCAACCCGGCCCTGGAGCGGATGAACGGCCTGCCGGAGTCCTCCCACATCGGCCGGCGGCTGCCCGAGGTGCTTCCCCAGGTGAACGCCGCCGAGATGGAGGAGGCGATGCGGCAGGTCCTGGACACCGGCGAGCCGCTCCTGGACCGGCGGCGCAGGGGGCGGACGCCGGCGGACCCGGCCCAGGACCGGGTGTGGTCGTGCTCGTACGTCCGCGTCGAGGACCCCATGGACCGGCCGATCGGTGTGATCGCGACGCTGGTGGACGTCACCGAACAGCAGCGCGACCACACCGCCGCCGAGGTGGGCCGGCGCCGGCTCGCCCTGCTCAGCGAGGCCAGCGTACGGATGGGGGCCAGTCTGGAGCTGGAGCGGACCGCGCAGGAGCTCGCCGACCTCGCGGTGCCGCACCTCGCCGACGTGGTGACCGTCGACGTCCTGGAGTCGCTCGCCCGCGGGGGCGAGCCGGGGCTGGGCCTGACCGCGGGCGTGGAACTGCGGCGCCTGGGCAAGTCCCCGCTGACCGGCCGGGCCCTCAGCGATGTCGTCGCTCCGATCGGTCGGACCCTGACGTTCCCGGCCGGCGCCCCGTACACGCAGGCCCTCAGCGTCCGCCAGCCGTACGTGCTCGCCCGCTTCGACCAGCGGGCCGTCTCCCTCGCCGCCCGGCGCACCGACAAGCCGGCGCAGCTGCTCACGGCGGGCGTGCACTCGTTCATGATGGTGCCGCTCGTCGCCCGCGACCTGGTCCTGGGCGTGGCCACCCTCTACCGGATGCGGCCCATCGGTCCGTTCGGGTCCGACGACGTCGTCCTCGCCGGTGAACTGGCCGCCCGCGCCGCCATCAGCATCGACAACGCCCGCCTCTACCAGCACGAGCACGAAACCGCGGTGCTGCTCCAGCGCAGCATGCTCCCGCAGCACATCACCGCGCCGACCGGTATCGAGGTGGCCCACCGGTACCTGCCGGCCAGCGACATCAACGAGGTCGGCGGCGACTGGTACGACGTCCTCCAGCTGCCCGACGGCAGGGCGGCGCTGCTGATCGGCGACGTCATGGGGCACGGGATGCCCGCGGCCGCGGTGATGGGCCGCTTGTCCGCCAGTGTGCGGGCGCTGGGTCGCCTCGACCTGCCGCCGACGGACATGCTGCACCAACTGGAGGCGGCGCTCGCCGACCTCGCCGAGCCGATGCTCGCCACCTTCCTCTACGTCACCTGCGATCCGCGGACCGGCGAGTGCACCGTCACCCGCGCCGGGCACCCCCCGCCGGTGGCGGTGCAACCGGACGGCAGCGCCTGGGTCGTCAGCACGCCGCCGGGCGTCCCGCTGGGCGTCGGGGGGATCGACTTCACCACCACCCGCTTGCCCCTGCAGCCGGGCTCCCTGCTGGTCCTGTACACGGACGGGCTCATCGAAGCCCGGGGCACCGACATCGACGACCGGCTCGGGGAACTCACCCGGCTGCTCGCCGAACCCGAGCGCCCCCTGGACCACCTGTGCGACACGCTCGTGACGGGCCTGGTCCCCGCGTCCGCGGACGACGACATCGCCATCCTCATCGCCCGCATCGGCAGCTGACCGACGACGACCAGCGGCCCCGGCGACGGGGGCCGCGGTCGTGCCCGGCAGCGCCCTGGACGAAGTCGGTTCCGAAACGACGTCGCAGACGCTGACGAGGAACCCCCTCCGGTTCGTCGGGCCGGCGTCGCCGCCACCCCGGGGCGGGCCGGGCGGCCGTGGTCCGCGGCGGCGGTCAGCGGGTGCGTGAGCGCCGGTCGATGAGCGCGGCCAGACCGTCCAGGATGCGCTGGAGGCCGAACTCCCATGCCTGGTCCTGCCCTCCGGACCGGGCCGCCGAGGCGAGGGCCGCGGTGAGCGCGGGGAACCGCTCGCCGTGGGCCTGCATCAGATCGCCCAGGATGACGCCCAGCTGCGCCTCCGGGCTGCCCTCAGGGCTTGCGGCCCGGGCCTGTTGGGTGATGGCGCGCACGTGACCGGCCAGGAGGACGGCCGCGTCCATCCGCTCGGCACCGCTCAGCCCCGTACCGTCCAGCGCGGCGACGGCCCGCTCCAGCCAGGACAGCTCTGCGGGCCCCATGACGCGCGGCCCGACGGTGGCCTCCAGCACCCAGGGATGGCGGCCGAAGCCCTCGGCCAGGAGGCGGGCCCATTCCTCCAGTTGCCCGCGCCAGCCACCGGACGACGCCTCCGGCGGGGGGCAGGGACCGATCGCCGCGTCGGCCATCAGTGCGACCAGCTCTGCCTTGCCGGGCACGTACCGGTACAGCGCCATCTTGGTCACGCCCAGGTGCGCGGCAACCCGCTGCATGGACACGTCGGCCAGGCCCTCCGCGTCCGCGATCTCGGTGCCGGCCCGCGCGATGCGCTCCAGGTCGAGCGTCGGCCTGGGGCCCCGTGCCCGCTTGGGGTGCGGACCCCACAGCAGGCGCGCCACCTCGGCGTGCTCATCGGCCATGTCCGTGCTCCTCCGGTCCCGATCTTGCCCAGCCAACTGCGTCCATGGTACACAGTAATCGTCCGTGTCCGACGGACACAGTTTCGAATGGGGGAAGACCCGTGCAGAATTCCGAGAACCGGACGGTCCTCATCTCCGGCGCCGGCATAGGCGGCCCGGCGCTCGCCTACTGGCTGGGACGCCACGGCTTCGAGCCCACCGTCGTGGAACTGGCTCCCGCCCTGCGCCCGGGCGGTCAGGCCGTCGACTTCCGCGGCGCGGCCCACCTCACCGTGCTGGAACGGATGGGTCTGTTGACGGAGTTGCGCCGTATCCAGACCGGCGGCAGCCCGATGCGCTTCGTCGACGAGCGCGGCAGCACGCTGCTGCACCTACCGGCCGAGTTCGCCGGCGGGGCGGTGGAAGTGCTCCGCGGAGACCTGGCGCGCATGTTGTACGAGCACAGCCTGCCCCGCACCGAGTACGTCTTCGGCGACTCGGTCACCCGCCTCACCGAGACCTCCTCGGGCGTGCGGGCCGACTTCCGCAGCGGGGTCTCGCGCGAATTCGACCTGGTCGTCGGCGCCGACGGCCTGCACTCCAACGTCCGCCGCCTGGCCTTCGGACCGGAGGAGGACCACGTGAGCCACCTCGGCCACTACGCCGCCACTTGGCAGCTCCCCAACGACCTGGGGGTGGGAAGGGGGGCGGTCGGGTACAACGTGCCCGGGCGGCTCGCCTCCGTGGGCGCCGACCATCGGGACCCGGCGCAGGCCCGCGCCTTCTTCGTCTTCGCCGCGCCCGAACTCTCGTACGACCGCCACGACCCCGAGCAGCAGAAGCGGCTGCTCCACGACGCGTTCTCCGATCTCGGCTGGGAGGTCCCCCGCCTGCTCGACTCGCTGCGCCGGGCCCCCGACCTGTACTTCGACTCGATCAGCCGTGCGGACGTGGGCACCTGGTCAACGGGGCGCGTGTGTCTGCTCGGTGACGCGGCCTGCGGCGCCACCATCGGCGGCATGGGCACGGGAACCGCGGTGGTCGCCGCCCATGTGCTGGCCGGCGAACTCGCGCGGGCCCGGGACGACCACCGGGCGGCCTTCACCCGGTACGAGAACAGGCTCCGGAAGTACGCCGAGGGCTGCCAGGCCGGCGGCGACCGCACCGGCAGGTTCCTGGCCCCCGGCACCGCGACCGGCATACGGGTGCGCAACGCGCTGCTGTCCCGGCCCCTGCTGATGAACTGGATGCTGAGGATGGGTGAGCGCGTCAGCAGCACCGTGGACCTGGCCGACCTGGCCGACCTTCCCGCCGCGCCCAGCGGTGCCGGCCGGCTGGACGGGACGGGCCGGTGACCTGCGCCGCAGCCGTCGAGGGGGCGGGCCCGTCGCCGGGGCGGGCCGTAGACGGGGCGGCCGGCGGGTCAGCGGCACCCCAGGTAGGTGTCGAGTGCGGCCGCTCCCGCCAGCATGGCCCGGCCCCGCGCCGTCAGCCGGTCCCGCCACTCCCGCAGGGTCGCCTGGAGCGGCTCCGGTCCGCCCGCCGACCGCACCCGCTCCAGCACCCGCGCGATCTGCTCCAGCCCGTGCCCGCCCCGCCGCAGTTGGTGCACCAGTAGCGCATCGCGCACGTCGGCGGAGGTGTAGACGCGGTAGCCGGTGTGCGGATCGCGCCGGGGGACGACCAGCCCGGCCTGCTCCCAGGTCCGCAGTGTCGCCGGCCGGATGCCGAGCCGGTGCGCCAACGGCCCGATGAACGTCCCTCCCGCCGCCGGTTCGCGCCCCGTCACCGGTTCGCGCGGGTACACCGGCTCGGCAGCGGGCCCCGGACCGTCCGGGGGCACCGGACCGTCCGGGGACACCAGATCGTGCAGCGCCCGTTCGACGTCGTCCAGGGTGCGCCGGTCCTCCGCGAGCTGCGCGTGGCTCTGGTCGATCAGTCGCAGCGCCTCTCCGACCCCGCCGCCGTTCACGGCCCGCATGATCGCCCCCGCGGTCGCGTGGCCGTGTGCGGGGACCAGCGTCAGGAAGGCCCGCAGCGCCGCCGCGTGGCGCGGGGCGTAGACGCGGTAGCCGCTGGGCGAGCGCTCGGCCGGCGGCAGGATCCCCGCCTCCTCGTAGTTGCGCACTGCCTGAGTGGACAGGCCGTGCTCGCGCGCCAGGTCGACGGGCCTCAACCGCATGTGAAGGTTTCCCTTGCTGGTCCCGGGACGATCGCGCGAAAGCCTACCGCTGGCCCCCGTGGGGCCTCACCGATCCCGTCGCCCGGTGCTGCGCCGCCCGTGGCGCCGGGACGTCGCCGCAGTCGCCCCGCCCCGGCCGGACGGGCCCGGGCCGGGGTCGGGTCCCCGGGCGGGCGCCGAACGGCCGGTTCTGACCGTCCGGCAGTCCGGCAGCCGGTCAGGGCGTGACGTAGTCCGCCAGGTGCTCCCCCGTGACGGTGGAGCGGGCGGCGACCAGGTCGGCGGGGGTGCCCTGGAAGACGATCCGGCCGCCGTCGTGGCCCGCACCGGGACCGAGGTCGATGATCCAGTCGGCGTGTGCCATCACCGCCTGGTGGTGCTCGATGACGATGACCGACTTGCCGGAGTCGACCAGCCGGTCGAGCAGGCCGAGGAGCTGCTCCACATCGGCGAGGTGGAGGCCGGTGGTCGGCTCGTCGAGGACGTAGACGCCGCCCTTGTCAGCCATGTGCGTGGCCAGCTTGAGCCGCTGCCGCTCGCCGCCGGACAGGGTGGTGAGCGGCTGGCCGATGCTGAGGTAGCCGAGGCCGACGTCGGTGAGCCGCTGGAGTATCCGGTGCGCGGCCGGCGTGTGGGCCTCGCCGGCGGCGAAGAACTCCTCGGCGTCGGTCACCGACATCGCGAGCACCTCGCTGATGTCGCGACCGCCGAGGCGGTACTCCAGCACCGCCGGCTGGAACCGCTTCCCGTCACAGTCCTCGCAGGTGGTGGCGACCCCGGCCATCATCGCCAGGTCGGTGTAGATGACGCCGGCGCCGTTGCAGGTGGGGCACGCGCCCTCGGAGTTGGCGCTGAACAGCGCCGGCTTCACCCCGTTGGCTTTGGCGAAGGCCTTGCGGATCGGGTCGAGGAGCCCGGTGTACGTGGCCGGGTTGCTGCGCCGGGAGCCGCGGATGGGGCTCTGGTCGATCGAGACGACGCCCTCGCCCGCCGGGATCGACCCGTGGACGAGGGAGCTCTTGCCGGAGCCGGCGACGCCAGTGATGACGGTGAGCACCCCGAGCGGGATGTCGACGTCGACCTCGCGCAGGTTGTTCGCCGTGGCTCCGCGGATCTGCAGGGCGCCGGTGGGCTTGCGGACCTCGTCCTTGAGGACGGCCCGGTCGTCGAGGTGGCGGCCCGTGACGGTGCCACTGCCCCGCAGCGCCTCGACCGTGCCCTCGAAGCAGACGGTGCCGCCTTCGGTGCCGGCGCCGGGGCCCAGGTCGACGACGTGGTCGGCGATCGCGATGGCTTCCGGCTTGTGCTCGACGACGAGCACCGTGTTGCCCTTGTCCCGCAGTCGCAGCAGCAGGTCGTTCATCCGCTGGATGTCATGGGGGTGGAGGCCGATGGTGGGCTCGTCGAAGACGTACGTGACGTCGGTCAGGGAGGAGCCGAGGTGGCGGATCATCTTCACGCGCTGCGCCTCGCCGCCCGACAGGGTGCCCGAGGGCCGGTCGAGGGAGAGGTA
>NZ_JBHWJJ010000112.1:0-28207 GCF_042732005.1 Streptomyces sp. NPDC059851
CTGACCGCACGAAGGCCCGGCCCCGTCACCGGTCGGTCCCCCTGGGACCGGCAGGTGCGGGGCCGGGCCTTCGTGCGGTCAGGCCCGGAACGTCCCGTTACGCCGACCGGGTGGCAGGGGCGTACGTACGGCGCAGGAAGCGGCGCAGCGCGGCGCTGTCGAACTGGATGACCGCCACCCCCTCCGGGGAATGGAACTCGACGACCGCCTGGACGCGGCCGCAGGGCCAGACGCGTACGTCGCCGGTCCCGGACGGGGCCTGTAGGCCGGCCTCCAGCAGGGCCCGGGGGAAGACCCACTCGTTGTCGGTGCCCTCGGGGGAGAGGCCCGCGGGGAAGACGATCCGCACGGCGAGCGGCTCGGCGGGGGCGAAGCGGAGGGCGACGGGGATCTTCCGGTAGAGCGGATCGTCCGTGATCACGCGGGCGGTGACGCGCTCCTCGACGGCGGTGGCCGCAGCGGGGACCGCGGTGGCGGTGGCGGTCGTGGCGGCGACGGGCCCGGGGGGATTCTCGGCGGTGGCAGACATCGACAAGACTCCTCAAATCGGAACAATGCAGTCCGTATTCCCTTCAGCCTCGCACATTCCCACGAAGCTGCGAACAAGCATTTGTGATGCCGCCGCTCTTGCCACCAGTTTGCAAGTAGGGCCTAATCTTGAACGGATAAAGATTTTGTCAGCTCAAGGACCGCAGGAAGCGGAGCCAGCCTCATGCACGTGCCCGACGGATTCATCGACGCCCCCGTCTCCCTCGCCGCCGGCGTCGCCGCCGCCGGCGCGGTCGCCGTCAGCCTCCGCGGCGCCCGCCGGGAACTCGACGAGCGGACCGCCCCGCTCGCCGGGCTCGTCGCCGCCTTCATCTTCGCCGTCCAAATGCTGAACTTCCCCGTCGCCGCCGGCACCAGCGGGCACCTGCTGGGCGGGGCGCTCGCCGCGATACTCGTCGGCCCGTACACCGGCGTGCTCTGCATGTCCGTCGTCCTGCTGATGCAGGGCGTCCTCTTCGCCGACGGCGGCCTGACCGCCCTCGGTGTGAACATCACCGTCATGGGCGTGGTCACCGTCCTCGTCGCGTACGGGCTGTTCCGCGGCCTGCTCACGGTGCTGCCGCGGAACCGGGCCTCGGTCACCGTCGCCTCCTTCACGGCCGCCCTGGTCTCCGTGCCCGCCTCAGCCGCCGCCTTCACCGGCATCTACGCCGTCGGCGGCACCACGGACGTGGCGATCGGCAAGGTGCTGACCGCCATGGTCGGCGTCCACGTGCTCATCGGCATCGGCGAGGCCCTGATCACCGCCGCCACCGTGGGCGCCGTGATCGCCGTACGCCCGGACCTGGTCTTCGGCGCCCGCGGCACGGCCGCCCCGCTCAAGCTCCGGGTGAACGGTGAGCTGGTCGACGCCCCGGACGCCCCGGCCGCCCCGGCCCCGGCCCGTTCCACCCGCGGGGTGTGGGCCGCAGGCCTGGTCACCGCCCTCGTGCTGGCCGGGTTCGTCTCCTTCTACGCCTCCGCGAACCCGGACGGCCTGGAGAAGGTCGCCGCCGACCAGGGCATCGACGCCAAGATCAAGGCCGACGAGGAGAAGCCGGAGGGCGAGCGCGAGTACGAGCACGCCTCGGCGAACTCCCCGCTCGCCGATTACGGCGTCAAGGACGTCGACAACGAGCGCCTCTCCGGCGGCCTCGCCGGTGCCATCGGCGTCGGCGCCACCGTCGCCGTCGGCACCGGCGTCTTCCGGGTCGTCCGCAGCCGCCGCTCCGCCACCGCCGACCGGCCGGCGTCCCCGACCACCGCGTCTTCGGCGGGCTGACATGGGTGCGGGCCACGCCCACCGGCTCTACGTGCACGGCCACTCGCCCGTGCACGGACTCCCGCCGCACTGCAAGCTCGTCGCGACCTTCGCCTTCGTCCTGGTCGTCGTGTCCACACCGCGCGAAGCGGTGTGGGCCTTCGGGCTCTACGCGGTCCTGCTCGCCGGCGTCGCGGCGGTCGCGGGGATCCCCGCGGGCCTGCTGCTGCGGCGGCTGCTGATCGAGATCCCGTTCGTGGCGTTCGCGGTCCTCATGCCCTTCGTCGCGGAGGGCGAGCGGGTCGACGTACTGGGCCTGTCCCTGTCCGTCTCCGGCCTGTGGGGCGCCTGGAACGTGCTCGCCAAGGGCACCCTGGGCGTGGCCGCGTCCGTACTGCTCGCCTCCACCACCGAACTGCGCGCGCTGCTGCTCGGCCTGCAGCGGCTGCGCCTGCCGTCCCTCTTGGTGCAGATCGCCTCGTTCATGATCCGGTACGGCGACGTCGTCACCGACGAGCTGCGCCGGATGTCGATCGCGCGGCGCTCGCGCGGCTTCGAGGCGCGCGGCGTCCGGCACTGGGGGGTGCTGGCCAAGACCGCCGGGGCACTGTTCATCCGCTCGTACGAGCGCGGCGAGCGGGTGCACCTGGCGATGGTCAGCCGGGGGTACACCGGCTCCATGCCGATGATCGACGACGTGTCCGCGAGCCGTGCGCAGTGGGCGTACGCGGCGGCACTTCCGACGGCGGCGCTCGCCGTCTGCGTGATGGGTTGGACGATATGACTTCCGCTGCCGTTCCCGCTTCCTTGGAGGTCTCCGGCCTCGCCTACGCCTACCCGGACGGCCACCAGGCCCTCTTCGGCGTGGACCTGACCGTCGGCCGCGGCGAGCGGGTCGCCCTGCTCGGGCCCAACGGCGCCGGCAAGACCACCCTCGTCCTCCACCTCAACGGCATCCTCGCCGGCGGCGTCGGCACCGTGGCCGTCGCCGGCCTGCCCGTCGAGAAGCGGAACCTCGCCGAGATCCGGCGCCGGGTCGGCATCGTCTTCCAGGACCCCGACGACCAGCTGTTCATGCCGACCGTCCGCGAGGACGTGGCCTTCGGCCCGGCCGCGGCCGGAATGCGCGGGCCCGAGCTGGAGCAGCGGGTCCGGGACGCCCTGGAGCAGGTCGGGATGACCGGCTTCGCCGACCGGCCCCCGCACCACCTGTCCTTCGGGCAGCGGCGGCGCGTCGCCGTGGCGACCGTCCTCGCGATGCGGCCCGAGGTCCTCGTGCTGGACGAGCCGTCCTCCAACCTGGACCCGGCGTCGCGGCGCGAGCTCGCCGACATCCTGCGCTCGCTCGACGTGACCGTGCTGATGGTCACCCACGACCTGCCCTACGCGCTGGAGCTGTGCCCCCGCTCCGTCGTCCTCAGCGAGGGCGTCATCGCCGCCGACGGGCGCACCCGGGACCTGCTGTGCGACGAGGAGCTGATGCGCGAGCACCGCCTGGAGCTGCCCTTCGGCTTCGACCCGCGCTCGGTGCCGGCGGCATAACCGGAAGCCCGCGGTGGTTGGACGGCTCGTCAACTTCTCGGCCTGGAAGGACCGAGCTTGTCACCCGATCCGCCAAAGGCCGTGATTGCAAGTGGAGCGCGACCGGCTGCCGCGTGGTCCCCTGCGTCCGGTACGGCTATGCCGTACTGGGGCGGTTGACTGCGCCCCGCTTCCACACAGCATCGGCCCGGTGGGCGATGTTGCGGGAGCCGTTGTGGTCCGCGTGCAGGACGGTCCCGCAGGACCGGCACATGAACCGAGCTTGATCCACCCGGTTGGTCCGGTGGGTGTGCCAGCACTCGGAGCACTGGCGGGAGGTGTTGCGCGGGTCCACGTGGACCACGGGCACACCCGCCCGCTGTGCCTTGTAGGCGATGAACGCGCCGAGCTGGGCGAAGGCCCAGGAGTGCAGTCGTGCCCGCTGGTCCTTCTTGGCCGTGACCCTCTGCCGGATGCCGGACAGGTCTTCCAGTCCGACACCTCGGGAGGTGCGTTCAGCGGTAGCGACGATTCGCTTGGCGATAATGTGGTTGGTGTTCGCCGCGTGCCGGGCCTCCCGGCGGCGGAGGCGCTTCAAGACCCGCTTGGCGGACTTGGTGTGCTTCTTCTGCAACTTGGCCCGCAGGTCACGCTGCCGCTTGCGGTAACGGTTGAGCCGGCGTCCGGCGAGGATTTCCCCGTCGGAGGTAGTGGCGATGTTGACGACGCCGAGGTCCACGCCAAGAAAACCGGCCGGCGCGAACACGGGCGGCTCGGGCACGTCGATGGTGGCGATCAGGAAGAACATCCCGTCTCGCATCACCAGATCCGATTCGCCCTTACGGAACGCCAGCAGCTTCAGCGCCTCCGGGGAGCACACGAACGGGATGCCCTTGATCCGCCCCGCCGTCGTCCAGATCGACACGGTCTGGGCATCCAGATTCCACGTCAGGATGCGATCGTCGTACGGCTGCGCCGCGTTCTCACGGAAAGTGATCGGCTTGGACTCCGCCCGCGTCCGACGCTTCGAGCCCTCCCGGCCGAGGTTCCCGGCCCTGATGTTGGCCTTCAGCGCGGCGTACGCGTCGCACACCTTCTTGATGGTGCGCACCGCAGGCTGAGCCCCGAGATCAAAGTCGGCTTTGATGCGGTGGTAGACGGCCTCTTGCAGCACGTTGCGTCGCTTGAGGTCTCGGGCGAACGCCACCTCGGAAGCCGCATTCGCGGCCCGGTTGCAGGCACGCAGAGTCGCCGCCAGCGCGTCCGCGTCATGAGCGGACACAGGCAACAGCTTCACCTGTGCGACGATTTTCACGCAGAACACGCTAGTAGGGCTGATCACGGGAGATCAAGTTGAGGCGCCGACACATGCGCAGCGAACTCCGGCGCTTCGCGCCTCCGTACCAAGACCCCATGCGCGGGCTGCAGGCCGCGGGCGTCCCGGGAGACACCAGGTGAACATCCAGGGTCAGGTGGCGGAGGGCTTCGAGGCCGTCCGGGACGCCTTCATACGCAATTTCGAGGTGCTCGGCGACCGGGGTGCGGCGGTGGCCGTGTACCGGGACGGCCGGCGGGTCGTCGACCTGTGGGCCGGCACGCGGGACGTGGACGGCAGCACGGACGGCGCGCCGTGGACGGCCGACACCGCCCAGGTCGTCCGCTCGGCCACCAAGGGCGTGGCCGCCGTCGTACCGCTGCTCCTGCACCAGCGCGGACTGCTGGACCTCGATGCCCCCGCGGGCGCGTACTGGCCGGAATTCAAAGCCGGCGGCAAGGAGCGGGCCCTCGTACGGGACCTCCTGGCCCACCGGGCCGGCGTACCGGCGCTGGACGTGCCGCTCACGCCGCAGCAGGCCGCGGACGGGCTGACCGGAGCGCGGGCCGTCGCCGAACAGCAGGCGTTCTGGGAGCCGGGCACGGCCCACGGCTACCACGCGCAGACCTACGGCTGGCTGCTGTCCGAGCTGGTGCTCCGGGTGACCGGCGCCTCCCTCGGCAAGTGGCTCGCCCAGGAGGTCACCGGGCCGCTCGGACTCGACTTCTGGATCGGGCTACCGGAAACGGAGGCGGAATCCGGCCGGGTGGGGCGGGTCGGCGCGGTCGAGCCGCCGGCATCGGCGGGGGCGCTGCGGACGCGGCCGCGGCGGAACGTCTCCGAGGCCTACGCCGACCCCTCCTCGCTGACCCGCCGCGCCTTCGCCGCGATCACCCCGCTCGCCGACGAGAACGCCCCCGAGTACCGGGCCGCCGAACTCCCCGCCTCCGCGGGCATCGGCACCGCCCGCGCCCTCGCCGGGCTGTACGCGGCGCTGCTGGACGACACCGAGGACGGGGCGCGCCTCTTCACGCCGCAGACGGTGGCCCTGGCCGGCCGGGAACTCTCCGCCGGCCCGGACCGGGTCCTGGTCGTGAACACCCGCTTCGGGCCCGGGTACATGCTGCACAGCCCGGCCTCGCCGATGCTGTCCGCCGCCTCCTTCGGCCACCCCGGCCGCGGCGGGTCCCTCGCCTTCGCGGACCCCGAGGCCGGCATCGGCTTCGGCTACGTCACCAACGCCCTGGCCAAGTCGGTCACCGCCGACCCGCGCGCGCAGGCGCTGATCCGGGCCCTCCACACCTGCCTCTAGGCTCCGCCGGCGCGGCGGCCCGGCGCGGCGGCGCCGCGGGTGTCGGGGGCCGCGGCCCGCGCGGGTGGACTGTTCCACCCGTCGCGGGAGCGCGGACGCGTCGGTCGGACCTGTCGGGCGCCGGGCGGCGGGGTCCCGTCAGGGGAGGGCGGTGGCGCCGGGGGCGGGGCTGGTGGTGGTGCGGGTGGCTCGGCAGGTGCCCGAGGCTTCCAGGGCCGCGGCGACCTTGGACGCTGCTTCCCCGTCCCGTACCAGGAACGCCGTGGTCGGGCCGGAGCCGGAGACCAGGCTGGCCAGGGCGCCGGCTTCCAGGCCCGTGGTCAGCGTCCGCTGGAGGTCCGGGCGGAGGGACAGCGCCGCCGGCTGGAGGTCGTTGGCCAGGGCCCCGGCCAGCGCGTCCGGGTCGCCCGAGGCGAGGGCCGTCAGCAGGGCGGGGGAGGCCTGCGGCTCGGGGACGTCCCGTCCCTCGGCCAGCCGGTCGAACTCGCGGAACACCGCCGGCGTGGACAGGCCGCCCTCGGCGACCGCGAAGACCCAGTGGAACGCGCCCGCCTCGACCGGGGTCAGCAGTTCGCCGCGCCCGGTGCCGAGCGCCGCCCCGCCGACGAGGCTGAACGGCACGTCGCTGCCGAGCTCCGCGCAGATGTCCAGGAGTTCCGCGGTCGGCGTGTGCAGCCCCCAGAGGAGGTCGCAGGCCAGGAGGGCGCCGGCGCCGTCCGCACTGCCGCCGGCCATGCCGCCCGCCACCGGGATGTTCTTCGTGATGTGGATGTGGACGGCGTCGGAGCGGCCGGCGCGGGCCGCGAGGAGCTCCGCCGCCCTCGCCGCCAAGTTCGTCCGGTCCAGGGGGACCTGGTCCGCGTCGGGGCCCGAGCAGGTCACCGTCAGCTCGTCGGCCGGGGTGACCGTCACCTCGTCGAACAGCGACACCGCGAGGAACACGTTCGCCAGGTCGTGGAACCCGTCGGGCCGGGCCGCGCCCACCGCCAGCTGGACGTTCACCTTCGCGGGCACGCGTACCGTCACGCCCGCGTTCGAAGCAGCACTCACAGGGCCGGCCTTTCCGCTCCGGCCGGCTTGTGCTCCGCGATGGCGGCGAACTCCTCCACCGTCAGCGACTCGCCGCGCGCCTGCGGCGAGATCCCGGCGGCGACCAGCGCGGCCTCCGCTCCCGCCGCCGAGCCGGCCCAGCCGGACAGTGCGGCCCGCAGCGTCTTGCGGCGCTGCGCGAAGGCCGCGTCCACGACCGCGAACACCTCCGTCTTCGAGGCGGTCGTCTTGATCGGTTCGGTGCGCCGGACCAGCGAGACCAGCCCGGAGTCCACGTTCGGTGCGGGCCAGAAGACGTTGCGGCCGATGGCGCCGGCGCGCTTGACGTCCGCGTACCAGTTCGCCTTGACCGACGGGACCCCGTACACCTTGTTGCCGGGACGGGCGGCCAGCCGGTCGGCGACCTCGGACTGCACCATGACCAGGGTCCGCTCGATGCTGGGGAAGCGGTCCAGCATCGTCAGCAGCACCGGCACCGCCACGTTGTACGGCAGGTTCGCGACGAGCGCGGTGGGCGGCGGGCCCGGCAGTTCCTCGACCAGCAGGGCGTCGGAGTGGACGAGCGCGAAGCGGTCCTGGCGCTCCGGCATGCGCGCCGCGATCGTGGCGGGCAGCGCCGCGGCGAGGACGTCGTCGATCTCGACGGCGGTGACCCGGTCGGCGGCCTCCAGCAGCGCGAGCGTCAGCGAGCCGAGGCCGGGCCCGACCTCGACGACCACGTCGTCGGGCCGGACGTCGGCGGTGCGCACGATGCGCCGCACCGTGTTGGCGTCGATGACGAAGTTCTGGCCCTTCTGCTTGGTCGGGCGCACGCCGAGGGCGTCGGCCAGCTCGCGGATGTCGGCCGCGCCGAGAAGGGCGTCAGGGGTTCTGTCGGGCTGCTGCTCTGCGGTGCTCACCGGTAAAGCCTACGGCCGCAGTGCGGCCACGGACTCGCCCCCCGCTGCACGTACAGCTTCTTGGCCCGGTACGTCTGCTCCGCGCCCGACGCGTCCTGCGGGCGCCCGCTGCCGCCGAGGGCCTGCCAGGTGCGGACGTCGAACTGGTACAGGCCGCCGTACGTGCCCGACGGGTCGGTCGCGTGGGGCCGGCCGCCCGACTCGCACTGGGCCAGCGCCTCCCAGTCGAGGCCCTCCGCGCCGGCGACGGAGGCCGGCAGCGGCTTCGTACCGACCTTGACGAGCTGGGTGACGGGCTCGCGGACGGTTTCCTCGGCGACCTGGCGGGGCGTCTGCCGGACGCCGTTGACGGTCCGCAGGACGTACGTGACGCGCCGGGTGCCGGCGCGGCCGGGCTGCTCGACGATCTCGGTGCCGGCGAACAGGGAGTCGTCCTCGACGCGTTCGGTCGCGAAGGGGATGCGTTCCTCGCGGACCTCGCGGGTCCCGGTGATGCGGAGCACGGTGACGGTCTGGCCGTCGCGGGGGAAGGAGTCGGGAGGGACGGAGGTGGTGTCCTGGCCGCTCAGGGTGATGCCGGCCTGGCCGAGGGCCTCCTGCACGGTGGCGGCGTTGGTGCGGATGGTGATCTCGTCGCCGTCGGCCATGAACGTGACGCTGCGCTCGGTGCGGACGGCGAGGGTGAGGCCGGTGCGGGGGACGGGCGCGGTCCGCGGGACGGAGAGGTAGGCGCCCTCGACGCGGATCCCGAACTGGCGCAGGGCCCCCTCGACGGTCTCGGCGGTGGTCCACACCTGGCGGCTCTGCCCGTCGAGGGTGAGCTGCAGGGGGCGGCCGTAGCGGACGACGACCTCGTCGCCGTCGCCGAGGGCGGCGCCGCGGGCCGGGGCGACGAGGTCGTGGGCGCCGACGCCGAGGCCTTCCGAAGCGAGGAGCTCGCCTACGTCGTCGGCGAAGGTGTGGAGGGTCCGGGACTGCCCGTCGACGGTCAGGCGCACGGACTTGTCGGAGGCGACGAAGGCGGTGGTGCCGCCCGCGAGGAAGGCGACGACCAGCGCCTGCGGAACGATCCGCCGCCAGGAGGCGGGGGCTGCGACGGAGCCGGGGCCGGGCGCGGGCCCGAAGCCGGGGCGCGGGGTGGCGGGCCCCTCCCGTGGGTCGCGCCCGTCCCGCAGGCTCCTCGGGTCTTGCCCGCCGCCCCGCTCGCCCGGCTCGCCCTGCCCGCCCTGCTCGTCCGGCGGGGAGGGCCGGCGGCGGCGGCCGGTGCCGGGGGCGGCGGGTCCGGGGACGCCGGGCCCGGGCGGGTTCTCGGGGGGCGCGCCCGCGCGGCGGCGGCCGGTGCCGGGGCCGGCCACGGCCATGGCCACGGGGACGGCGGCCTCCGCCGTCCCGGTGCGCCCGCGGGCCCGCCGCCCCCGAACGGGCGCATCCGGGGCCTTGCGGCGCCGTGCCGCCCCGCGCGGCCCCGGGAGGCCGCCGTCCGCCGCGGCCCCGGCCGGTCCGCCGCCGCCCGGGTGCGGCCCCGACCCCGGTTCCGGTCCGGGTCCGGGTCCGGGGCCGACAGCCCACCCGTGGCCACCGCCCGGGTCCGCCCCGGGCCCGGGGTCCAGAGCCAGGTCCAGCGCCGCGGCCAGGGCCAGCGCCGCCCCGGTGGGCGGCGCGCCGGGCGGTGGTCCCGCGGCGGGCTCCCGGGCGAGCGGATCCACTGCGGCTGCCGAGCCCCACCCCGGGCCCCCGCCCTCGCCCGGATCCGGCCCCGGCCCGGGGAACGGGTCCGCGAGCGGACCCGCGTAGGGCGGCCAGGGGAGGCGGGGGTCGGCGGCGGGCCCGTAGACCCCGGTGTAAGGACTCTCGCTCACGACGCTCGCTCCACTGGTCCGGCCCGCCTTCGGTTCGGGCACGGCACCCTAGCGGAGCGGTCGTGACTCTCCAAAGCCGTGCAGCTACCCAGCGTGTCGGAGGGGGAGCTCGAAGGGGAGTGGAGGGGGTGGCTCAGTAGTCGAAGGCCCGGGCCGTGTTCGCCGCCAGGGCGGTGGCCATCGCATCCTCGTCGATCCCGCGCACGGCGGCCATCGCCCGCACCGTCAGCGGAACGAGGTACGGCGCGTTGGGCCGGCCGCGGTACGGCGCCGGGGTGAGGTACGGGGCGTCCGTCTCGACCAGCACCAGCTCCAGGGGGGCCACGGCGAGGGCGTCCCGCAGCGGCTGGGCGTTCTTGAACGTGACGGTCCCGGCGAACGACATGTAGTAGCCGGCGGCCGCGCACTCGCGGGCCATATCGGCGTCGCCGGAGTAGCAGTGGAAGACCGTCCGCTCGGGCGCGCCCTCCTCGCGGAGGACGCGCAGTACGTCCGCGTGCGCGTCGCGGTCGTGGATGACCAGCGCCTTGCCCTGCCGCTTGGCGATCTCGATGTGGGCGCGGAAGGAGCGTTCCTGAGCCGCCATGCCCTCCGGTCCGGTACGGAAGTAGTCCAGACCGGTCTCGCCGACGGCCTTGACGTGGTCGAGCTGCGCGAGCGCCTCGATCTCGGCCAGCGCCTCGTCGAGCGCGGCCTCGCCGCCGCCCGGCCGGGCCCCCTGCCGGGACCATCCATCAGGATCCCCGAGGACGATGCGGGGCGCCTCGTTCGGGTGCAGGGCCACCGCCGCGTGGACGTTCTCGTACGCGGCGGCGGTCTCGGCGGCCCAGCGCGACCCCTTCAGGTCGCAACCCACCTGCACCACGGTGGTCACCCCCACCGAGGCGGCCTTGGCCAAGCCCTCCTCGACGGTCCCGGACTGCATGTCGAGGTGGGTGTGCGAATCCGCCACCGCCACGCGGAGCGGCTCCGGCAGCGGCGGCGGGGTGTCCCGGTCGGTCCGGGCGTCCTTGGTGGAGGGGGAGGGGCTGGGGCTGGCAGGGCTCATACGGCCGATCTTATGACCGGCGCAGTTTCCGCAGCAGGCGGGCGAGCGGGCCGCGGCGCTCCTGCTCCGCGTCCGGCCCGGCGTCCAGCTCCGTGTCCACGGGCACCGGTCCCGGGCCTTCGTGCGGCGGCTTCCGGTGCGCCTTCGGGGCCCGCGGCTCGTTCGCCCCGGCCGGCACGGGCCCGGCGATCCCGGGCGCGATCCGGTGGTGCCAGAGCCTGTCGATCGTGCCCAGCACGGACGAGACCTGCCCCTCGCGCATGATCCGGACCACGTGGCCGCCGCAGTTCTGGCAGGTCGGGTTCGACAGCGGGGAGGGCACCCGCTCGCCCCCCACCTTGTACAGGATGAAGGGCTGGCCCTTGCCGTCGGTGTGGTGCTCGATCTCGTAGCCCTGCTCCCAGACGAACCCGCACCTCATGCAGGCGAAGGAGTAGGCCTCGTGCACGGTCCGCACACCGGGGGCCACGGGCGGGGACGCCGGGGCCGGCTCGGGTGCGGGGGCGGGTATCGAGGTGTCTGCGATCTCACTCATGCCAGCTCCTCTTGTTCCACTGTGCCAATGCCAGTGGACGCCTCTTCGGGCAGGAGCGCATCAGGCCATGTGCAGTGTTGTACGGCCCTTGGGCGATTCATTCCCAAAGCGCCCGGTGCGCGGTCTGAGCTTTGCTCTTCAGATTAGCTCTTTACCTTCTCACCGCATGTTTCCAGCCGCATTCTTTGCCGCGACCACCGCGTCGAAGACCTCCCGCTTGGGTACGCCGGCCTCCGCCGCGACCGCCGCGATGGCTTCCTTCCGACGCTCTCCCGCCTCCTCGCGCACCCGCACCCGGCGGACCAGTTCCTCGGCGTCCACGTCGCCGGGGCCGGCGGCGGGGGCGCCCTCCACCACGATGGTGATCTCCCCGCGCACGCCCTCGGCGGCCCAGGCGGCCAGCTCTCCGAGACCGCCCCGCTTCACCTCCTCGTACGTCTTGGTCAGCTCGCGGCAGACGGCGGCCCGCCGGCCGGGGCCGAACACCTCGGCCATGGCGGCGAGGGTGTCGTCGAGCCGGTGCGGGGCCTCGAAGTAGACGAGGGTGCGCCGCTCGCCCTCGACCTCGCGGAGCCGGCCGAGGCGCTCGCCGGCCTTGCGCGGCAGGAAGCCCTCGAAGCAGAACCGGTCGACGGGCAGCCCGGACAGCGCGAGCGCGGTGAGCACGGCGGACGGCCCCGGCACGGCGGTGACCCGGATGTCCTGCTCCACGGCGGCGGCGACCAGCCGGTACCCGGGGTCGGACACGGACGGCATGCCGGCGTCGGTCACCAGCAGCACCCGCTTGCCGTCCCGCAGCGCCTCCACCAGCTCGGGGGTGCGCGCCGACTCGTTGCCCTCGAAGTACGACACGACGCGCCCGGAGGTGTGCACGCCGAGCCCCTGGGTCAGCCGGCGCAGCCGCCGGGTGTCCTCGGCGGCGATCACGTCGGCCCGCTCCAGCTCGGCCGCGAGCCGGGGCGGGGCGTCGGCGAGGTCACCGATCGGGGTGCCGGCGAGGACGAGCACGCCCGCACCGGAAGCGGAGCCCTGGCCGGGCGTCCGGACGGCGGCGGGGCGTGCGGGTGTTTCGGAGCCGAGGGGCTGGTCAGTCGTCACCGGACCATCCTCTCAGCCGGGCCGGCCGCCCCCGCCCGTACGGCCCGGCACGCCCCCCGCCGGCCCGGCACGGGCCCCCGTCCGCCGCCCGGTACGGCCCGGCACGGGCGGCGGCGGTCAGCGGCACTGGGGTTCGCACAGCCGCGTTCCCTACGATGACCCGGTGACCAGTACCGCGACGCCGCCGCCCAGCCCTGCGGGGGCCCCGCCCGCCCCCGTCGCGGGGCGCGAAGAAGAGCCGTCCCCCTGGCTGCGCCGCCTCCGCGGCTTCGGCTACGCGCCCCCCGCCGGCACGCGGCGGCCGGACGTCCGCACCCGCCTGGTGCCCCCGTACGCCCGGCCCTCCGCACAGCTGTGGGCGGCGCTCGGGATCCCCGCCGCGGCGGCGGACACCTGGCAGCGCGTCCTGGCGTGGGCCGGGCCGGTGCTGGTGGCGGTGGTCGCCGGGGTGCTGCGGTTCGTGAACCTGGGCAGCCCGAAGGCGGTGATATTCGACGAGACGTACTACGCCAAGGACGCCTGGGCCACCGTCCGGCAGGGTTACGAGGTGAGTTGGCCCAAGGACATCGACAAGTCGATCCTCGCCAACCCCGACGGGGTCGCCCTGCCGGTGGATCCCGGGTACGTGGTGCACCCGCCGGTCGGCAAGTGGGTCATCGGGCTCGGCGAGTGGATGTTCGGCTTCACCCCGTTCGGTTGGCGGTTCATGACCGCCGTCCTCGGCACCCTGTCGGTGCTGATGCTGTGCCGGATCGGGCGCCGCCTCTTCCGCTCCACCTTCCTCGGCTGCCTGGCGGGCACGCTGCTGGCAGTGGACGGCCTGCACCTGGTGATGAGCCGCGCAGCCCTGCTCGACCTGGTCCTCATGTTCTTCGTGCTGGCCGCCTTCGGGGCGCTGATCGTCGACCGGGACCGGGCACGGGCCAGGCTCGCGGACGCACTGCCCGTGGACGACGAGGGCCGCACCAGGCCGGACACCGCCGTCGCGGAGACGCTGCGGCTGGGCTGGCGCCCGTACCGGATCCTGGCGGGCGTCTGCCTGGGCCTGGCCTTCGGCACCAAGTGGAACGGCCTGATCGCCCTCGCCTTCTTCGGCGTGCTCACCGTGCTGTGGGACGCGGCCGCGCGCCGCACCGCGGGAGCGGGCGCCCCGTACGCGGCCATGCTGCGCCGGGACGCACTGCCGGCGTTCGTCTCGACGGTGCCGGTCGCCGTCACGGTGTACGTGGCCTCCTGGACGGGCTGGATCCTGAGCCCGGACGACGGCAAGGGCGGCTACTTCCGCGACTGGGCCGCCAAGCAGGACCAGGGCAGCGCCCTGTCGTTCCTGCCGGAGTGGCTGCGCAGCCTGTGGCACTACGAGACGGAGGTCTACAAGTTCCACGTGGGCCTGACGTCGGGGCACACCTACGAGTCGAACCCGTGGAGCTGGCTGGTCCTGGGCCGGCCGGTCTCGTACTTCTACGAGTCCCCCGACCCCGGGACGGACGGCTGCCCGGCGACGGAGGCCGGCAAGTGCGCCCGCGAGGTCCTGGCCCTGGGCACGCCGCTGCTGTGGTGGGCGGGCTGCTTCGCCCTGCTGTACGTGCTGTGGCGGTGGTTCTTCCGCCGCGACTGGCGGGCGGGCGCGATCGCGTGCGCGCTGGGCGCGGGCCTGCTGCCCTGGTTCAACTACCAGGAGCGGACCATCTTCTTCTTCTACGCGGTGGTCTTCGTCCCGTACCTGTGCCTGGCGGTGGCGATGACGGTGGGGGCGCTGCTGGGCCCGGCGGGCTCGTCGGAGCGCAGGCGCGCGCTGGGAGCGATCGCGGCGGGCGTGCTGGTGCTCCTGATCATCTGGAACTTCATCTACTTCTGGCCGATCTACACGGGCGAGACGATCCCGATGGACTCCTGGCGCAGCCGCATGTGGCTGGACACCTGGGTGTAGAGCGGCTGGTTCCGAGTGGCGGGGGCCGGTGCCGTGATGGCGCCGGCCCTCCGGAACATCACCCTCCAGTAACAAGATGTGCAGGACACGCGTACGCCCCGTAAGGTCAGCGGCGAGGGATCTTTGAACGTGTTCAGGGATCCGGGGGTCCGACGGGGAGGGCATGACGTGAACGGGGCGGCAAAGGGGGCCATCATCGGCGGGGTGTTCCTCGCCATGGCCGGCGGGGCCGGATACGGGGCCTACACGCTGGTCAACGGCGCCGGCAGCGGCAAGGACACCACCACCAGGGCCGCGAAGGGCAGCGGCCCGATCACCGAGCAGGAGGCCGCCCGCACGGCCAAGGACTTCCTCGACGCCTGGGCGGCCGGGGACGGGGCCGCCGCCGCCCGGCTGACCAACAACCCGCAGGCGGCCCAGACCGCGGTCGCCGGCTACCGGGCCCAGGCCCACGTGTCGAAGGCCGCCATCACACCGGGCGCCGCGACCGGGGCGACCGTCCCGTTCTCCGTCGCCGCGGAGATCACCTACGAGGGCGCGAGCAAACCCCTCGCCTACGAGTCCAAACTGACCGTCGTCCGTGGCCTGACGACTGGCAAACCCGTCGTCGACTGGCAGCCCTCGGTCATCCACCCGCAGCTCGGCAAGGACGAGAAGCTGCGCGCCGGGGCGCCCGCCACCCCACCGGTCAAGGCCGTCGACCGCAACGGCGAGGAACTCACCGCCGAGAAGTACCCCTCGCTGCGCCCGGTCCTGGACCAGCTGCGGCAGACCTACGGCGCCAAGGCCGGCGGGAGGGCCGGAGCCGAGCTGTGGATCGAGCCGGCCGCCCCGGACGCCCCGAAGCGCACCCTGCTGACCCTGGCCGAGGGAGAGCCCGCGACGCTGCGGACGACGCTCGACGCGAAGGTCCAGGCCGCGGCCGAGAAGGCCGTCGCCCGCTACCCGGAGGCCTCGGTGGCCGCCGTCAAGCCGAGCAACGGGCACGTCCTGGCCCTCGCCAACCACCGCAAGGACGGCTTCAACGCGGCCCTGGAAGGCGCCCGCGCCCCCGGCTCCACCATGAAGATCGTGACGGCGGCGATGCTGATCGACCGCGGCAAGGCCGGGGCGGACCAGCCGGCGGAGTGCCCCAAGGAGGCCTCCTGGGGCGGCCGCTCCTTCCACAACCTGAAGAACTTCGACCTGCCCGCCGACGCCACCTTCGCCACCGGCTTCGCCCGCTCCTGCAACACCTCCTTCATCAAGCGGATCGACGACGTCGACGACGACGCCGCACTCTCGAAGGAGGCCCGCGAGGTCTTCGGCATCGGACTGGACTGGAAGACCGGCGTCCGCTCCGCCGACGGCAAGGTCCCCGACGCGACCGGCGCGGCCGCAGCCGCCGCCTACATCGGACAGGGGCAGATCACCATGAACCCGCTCAACGTCGCCTCCGTCACCGCCACCGCCCGCACCGGCCAGTTCAACCAGCCGGTGATCGTCGCCCCCGACCTCGACGGCCGCCCGATCGCCCGCGCCGAGCGCCGCATGAAGCCCGCGGTGGCCCAGCAGGTGGTGCGGATGATGAAGCTGACCGCCTCCAGCGGCACCGCCGCCGAGGTGATGGGCACCGTACGCGGCTCCGACAAGGGCGCGAAGACCGGCTCGGCCGAGGTCGACGGCGCCGGCAGCCCCGACAGCTGGTTCACCGGCTTCAGCGGAGACCTGGCCGCGGCCGCGATGGTCGAGGGCGGCGGGCACGGCGGCGACGCGGCCGGCCCGATCGTCGCGGCGGTCCTCAATTCGTGAACCGTCCGGTACCCAGACCGGAAATGAGTAGCTGCACTCTGGTCCCGGCCCCCGGGCGCACGGGAGCGTACCGGCATGGACAAGAGTGCAACGAGCGCACGCGCCCTGGCCGGGGCGACCCCCGCGACGCGGGACCGGTACGTCGACCTGCTGCGCGTCGCCTCATTGGCCACCGTCGTGCTCGGGCACTGGCTGATGGCCGCCGTGAGCGGCGATGGCATGGGGAACCTCCTCGCCCTCGTCCCCCAACTCCAGGTGCTCACCTGGGCGCTGCAGGTCATGCCGGTGTTCTTCTTCGTCGGCGGGTTCTCGCACGCCCTGTCGTACCGCTCGCTGGAGCGGAGGAGCGGGGGCGGCCGGGGCGTCTACGCCGCCTTCCTGCGGGCCCGGCTGCGGCGGCTGCTGCGGCCCACCCTCGTCTTCGTCCTCGTCTGGACGGCCGCCGCACTCGCCGTCCAGACCGCCGGACGCGGGGACGGCCGGCTCTCCGGGGCCGCCCTCAGGATCGTCACCCAGCCGCTGTGGTTCATCGGCATCTACCTCGCCATGGTCGCCCTCACCCCGCCCCTGCTCCGGCTGCACGGGCGGTGGGGCTGGGGCGCGTTCGCCGCGCTCGCCGGTGCCGCCGCCGCCGTCGACGTGCTCCGGTTCGCGGCCGGCGTCCCCCACGTGGAGTTCCTCAACTTCGCCTTCGTCTGGCTCGCCGTGCACCAGCTCGGCTTCCTGCGCGCCGACGGCCGCACCACCCCCGCCGGAAGCACCCGGACCCGCCTCCTGCGTCCCGCCGTCCTCGCCGCCGCCGGACTCGCGGGTGCCGCGCTCCTCGTCGCGTACGGGCCGTACCCGCTGTCCATGGTCGGGATGCCCGGCGAAAAGGTGTCCAACATGGCGCCGCCCACCCTCGCCCTGCTCTGCCACGGGCTGTGGCTCGTCGGCGCCGTCGAACTCCTCGGGGCGCCCGCCGCCCGGCTGCTGGCCCGGCCCCGCGTCTGGCGGGGCGTCGTCGCCGCCAACGGGATCGCCATGACCGCCTTCCTCTGGCACCTCACCGCCATGCTCGGCGTGTACGCCGCCCAGATCGCCCTCGGCATGCGGCTGCCCGAGCCCGCCTCGGCCGCCTGGTGGGCCCAGGTGCCCGTACGGCTGCTGCTCGCCGCCGCGCTGACCGGGCTGCTCGTCGCCGTCTTCCGCCGCTTCGAAACACCCGCCCCCGCCGCCCCCGCACCCACCCGGGACCCCGCCCGGAACCCGGGAGCCCCCACGGCCGCCACCGGCTCCTCGCCGCGCGCCGCCGCCGGCACCACCCTGTGCCTGCTGGGCGTCCTCGGCCTGTCCATGACCGGCCTGGGCGGCCTCTTCGAGGGCCACAGCGCCACCCTCGTCGCGCTGCCCGTCACCGCCCCCGCCGCCATCGCCATGGCGCTCGGCGGCTGGTACCTGGTGGAACGCTCCGCCCCGTCCCGGAGCGTTAGGCTGAGGGGCTGATCCACACCCTCCCCCGGACCCCGTCCGGGGGTACCCCACCTGGAGCGCTTCTGATGGCCGTCAATCTGGTCAATGTCGAGGCAGTCAGCAAGGTGTACGGCACCCGTACCCTGCTCGACGGCATCTCCCTCGGCGTGTCCGAGGGGGACAGGATCGGTGTCGTCGGCCGCAACGGCGACGGCAAGACCACCCTGATCAGGATGCTGGCCCGGCTGGAGGAGCCCGATGCCGGCCGGGTCACCCAGAGCGGCGGCCTGCGCATGGGCGTCCTCACCCAGCACGACTCGCTCGACCCCGCCGCGACGATCCGCCACGAGATCATCGGGGACATGGCCGACCACGAGTGGGCCGGCAACGCGAAGATCCGCGACGTCCTGACCGGCCTCTTCGGCGGCCTGGACCTCCCGGGCTTCGACCGGGGCCTGGACACCGTCATCGGCCCCCTGTCCGGTGGCGAGCGCCGCCGCATCGCCCTCGCCAAGCTGCTCATCGAGGACCAGGACCTCATCGTCCTCGACGAGCCCACCAACCACCTCGACGTCGAGGGCATCTCCTGGCTGGCCCAGCACCTCCAGCAGCGGCGTTCCTCCCTCGTCTGCGTCACCCACGACCGCTGGTTCCTCGACCAGGTCTGCACCCGCATGTGGGACGTGCAGCGCGGCAGCGTCTACGAGTACGAGGGCGGCTACAGCGACTACGTCTTCGCCCGCGCCGAGCGGGAGCGGATCGCCGCCACCGAGGAGGTCAAGCGGCAGAACCTGATGCGCAAGGAGCTGGCCTGGCTGCGCCGCGGCGCCCCCGCCCGCACCTCCAAGCCGCGGTTCCGCATCGAGGCCGCCAACGCCCTCATCGCGGACGTGCCGCCGCCCCGCGACACCTCCGAGCTGATGCGCTTCGCCAACGCCCGCCTGGGCAAGACGGTGTTCGACCTGGAGGACGTCACCGTCCAGGCCGGCCCGAAGACCCTGCTCAAGCACCTCACCTGGCACCTCGGCCCCGGCGACCGCATCGGCCTGGTCGGCGTCAACGGCGCCGGCAAGACCTCGCTGCTGCGCGCCCTGGCCGAGGCGGCCCGGACCCAGGGCGACGTCCAGCCCGCGGCCGGCACCGTCACCGTCGGCAAGACGGTCAGGTTGGCGTACCTCTCCCAGGAGGTCGGCGAACTCGACCCGTCCCTGCGGGTCCTGGAGGCCGTCCAGCGCGTCCGCGACCGCGTCGACCTCGGCAAGGGCCGCGAGATGACGGCAGGTCAGCTGTGCGAGCAGTTCGGCTTCACCAAGGAGAAGCAGTGGACGCCGGTCGGCGACCTCTCCGGCGGTGAGCGCCGTCGCCTGCAGATCCTGCGGCTGCTGATGGACGAGCCGAACGTGCTCTTCCTCGACGAGCCCACCAACGACCTGGACATCGAGACCCTGACGCAGCTGGAGGACCTCCTCGACGGCTGGCCCGGCTCGATGATCGTGATCTCGCACGACCGGTTCTTCATCGAGCGCACCACCGACACGGTGATGGCGCTGCTGGGCGACGCCGCCCTGCGGATGCTGCCGCGCGGCCTCGACGAGTACCTGGAGCGCCGTCAGAAGGCGATCGAGGCGGCCGCCCCGGCGCCCGCCCCGGCCGCGCCCAAGTCGACGTCGGCCGGCGACTCGCGCGCCGCGAAGAAGGAGCTGCAGCGGATCGAACGGCAGCTGAACAAGATGGCCGACCGTGAGACCAACCTGCACGCCCAGATCGCCGAGAACGCCACGGACTTCGAGAAGGTGGCCAAGCTCGACGCGGAGCTGCGCGAACTCATCGCGGACCGGGACGAGTTGGAGATGCGCTGGCTGGAGCTGGCCGAAGAGGCCTGAGGGTCCGCGGGCGCGGCGGCCCTCCGGCCCGATAACGACGCTGTCACGGGCCGGTCCGCCCTTGGGAACAGGGGTGCGACCGGTCCGGTGGCGTCACGGCGGCAGTGGTAGAAAGGTGATCTCCCCCCACTCCGACCCGACGCCCGAAGGTATGCGCTGATGACCGAGCCGCCCCAGCCGCCGAACCAGCCGCCTGCGCCGGACGGTTACGGGCACCTCCCCGGCCCCCCGCAGCCCTCGTACGGCCTGCCCGCGCAGGGCCCCAACCCGTACGCCCAGCCGCAGCCCCCCACCACGCCGCTGGGGCAGCCCGCGTACTCCTTCCCGACGGAGCCCGGCACGGCCGGGGGCGCGGGCCAGGGCCGGGTTCCGGGGGGCCCGTCCGGCCGCCGGCGCACCACCGTCTTGGCCGCGGCCGTGGTGGCCGGCGTGCTCGTCCTCGGTGCCGGCGGGTACGCCCTCCTCGCCGGAGGGAAGAAGGATCCGGCCGCTCCGGTCGCGCAGAGCTCCCCGCCCGCGGGCCCGGAGGCCTCGGGCACCCCCGACAAGGGCGACGGCAGCGGGAACGGCTCCCAGGCCGTCGAGGACCTCAACACCGGGCGCAAGCAGGGCGAGGACAAGGTCCTCTGGCTCAAGACCGCCACGATCGACGGCCCCGGCATGGGCGTCCCCACCGAGGGCCAGTGGGTCGTCGGCGACACCGTCGTCAAGAGGCTGTGGAACAACCTCACCGCCTACGGGTCCGGCGACGGCAAGGAGCGGTGGACGCTCGCCTTCCCCGCCCCGATCTGCTCCGTCACGCCGCAGACCACCGCCGACGCCAAGACCGTCGTCCTGTACAGGGAGAGCGGAGCCGACGGCGCCCAGTGCAACCGGATGCGGTTGGTCGACCTGAAGACGGGCAAGGAGGGCTGGTCCAAGGAGATCCCCGAGGAGGGGTTCTTGGACATCATGACCAGCCCCACCCTGGGGATGACCGGCGATACCGTCGCCGTCAGCCGCAGCGGCTCCGCCAGCGCCTTCAAGATCAGCACGGGTGAGAAGCTGTTCGGCAGCGGGTCCGCCGAGGGCTGCAAGCCCGGCGAGTACACCGTCCACAACAACAGGATGATCGCGGTCTCCCGCTGCCTGGAGAAGGACGGCAAGGGCGAGGTCTCGGGCGCCGACCCGGTCACCGGCAAGAAGACCTGGACCTACCAGCTCCCCGACGGCTACAAGGTCGCCAACGTCTACTCCCTCGACCCGGTCGTCCTCGACATCGGCAACCAGGCGAAGAACGAGCGCGCCATCGTGGTCCTCGGGCCCGACGGGAAGCACCGCGCCACCGTGAGCGGCGAGGGCAAGTTCGCCAACGAGTGCATCCCCGCGCCGGGGGGATCCCTGGAGGTCTGCCGCACCACCGTCGTCGACGGCGGCACCCTCTACATGCCGACCGCCGCGGACACCGGGAAGGCCAACGAGATCGTCGCCTTCGACCTGGCCACCGGCAAGGCCAAGTGGCGCACCCCGGCCGGCGACAGCCGCACCCTCACCCCGATCAGGATGGAGAACGGGCAGCTGATCGCCTACCGGTCCGCCGAGAAGGACAAGGGCGGCGAGGTCGTCGCGATCCCGGCCTCCGGGGGCACGCCCACCCCCCTGCTGCGCAACCCGTCAGGCGATGCCGCTCCGATCGAGAACGCCTTCTACGGCCCGCAGATCGACTACGTGGGCGGCCGCCTCTACATCTCCGTCACCTACCTGCGCGCCCAGGGCAAGGACGAGAAGCTCCTGATGGTCTTCGGAAAGTGAACGAGTCCACCGAGCCGCCACCGAGAGGCAACAGCAACCGATGAGTACCCCCCCGCCCCCTCAGCAGCCGCCCGCCGGCGGCTTCGGCGCGCCGCAGGATCCCCCGCCCGGGGGCTACGGCGCGCCCCCGCCGCCGCCCGCCCCGCCGCAGCCGCCGGCCGCCGGCCCGCAGCCGCCGACGGCCCCCCAGCAGCCGGCCGCCGTGCCACCGGCCACCCCGCCCGGCACGCCGCCGACCGTGCCCGCCGGCGGGCCGGCCGTCCCGCCGCAGGCACCGCCCGGGCAGCCCGCGTACGGCTACCCGCAGCAGGGCTACGGCTACCCCCAGCAGGGCTACGGCTACCCGCAGCAGGGGCCCGCCGCCCCGAACCCGTACAGCGCCCCGACGGCCCCCATGCAGGCGGCCCCGCCGCAGCCGGCCCCATCCGGTGCGGGCGGCGGCGGTGAGAAGCGCACCCAGATGATGATCATCGGTGCGGCGGCGCTCGCCGTCGTGCTGATCGTCGCCGGCGGCCTCTGGTACGCCTCCGACGACGGGGGCGGGGACGAGCCCACGGGCAACCCCACGGCCGGCGCGAGCAAGGCCCCCGCCGGCACGCCCGGCTCGGAGAAGGTGCCCGCCAACACCAAGTCCCGGCCGCTGTACAACCACCCGAGCCCGACGCCGGAGGAGATCACCACCGTCACCGGCTCCTGGCTCACCGACTCCACGTACGTCAAGACCGACGTGTCAAAGATCGTCGGCTACAACCTGGTCGACGGCGGCAAGAAGTGGGAACTGCCGTTCCCGGGCGAGGTCTGCGCCGCGACCAAGCACGTCACCGACAACAAGTCGGCCGTGGTGTTCAGGCCGGTCCCGGCCACGCCGGAGAACAAGTACCCGCCGTGCACCGAGGTCGGCGTCATCGACCTGAACACCGGCAAGCTCGTCTGGTCCGGCAACGCCAAGAGCAGCGCCACCGGCGACCAGCCCCCACCGCTCAACGAGGTCACCATCAGCGGCCAGACCGTCGCCGCGGCCGGCCACAGGGGCGGCGCCGCCTGGAACCTCGCCGACGGCAAGCCGCTGTGGACGCCCAAGGTCGACGCCCAGGACTGCAAGGACGTCGGCTACGCGGGCGGCGAGGGCCTCGGCGTCATCCGCAAGTGCGGCCCGACCCTGTACGCACAGAGCCTGGACCCGACCACCGGCGCGCCCACGGCCTCGTACAAGCTGTCCGAGGGCATCGACTCGGCCTCGATCGTCTCCACCAAGCCGCTGGTCGTCGCCGCCAACGTCGGCAGGACCGCCAAGAACGGCACCGGCGTCAGCGACCTGTTCGTGGTCGACCCCAAGGGCGAGCTGAAGGCCCGCATCTCGCTCGCCTCCGGCAACTTCGGCGGCAAGTGCCGCAGCGAGGTCGAGCAGTGCACCAACATCGTGGTCGGCAACGGCAAGGTCTACGTGCCGTCGGCCGAGCACCAGGGCAAGGACACCTCCATCGCCCGCACCAACGAGCTGCTCTCCTTCGACCTGGAGACCGGCAAGCAGACCACCGACCGCGCCGACGCCGGTGAGCGGTACACCATGTTCCCGCTCCGCATGGACGGGTCGAACATCATCGCCTACAAGGTGCCCCCGTACGACAAGGGCGGCCAGATCGTCTCCATCGACGGCATGACGATGAAGGAGACCCTCCTGATGGAGAACCCGTCGGACAAGGCGAGCCGCACCGCCGAGACCGCCTTCTCGCCCGACTACTCCGAGTTCCGCTACCACAACGGCAAGCTCTTCATCTCCCGCACGAACGTGAGGAAGCCGTACTCCGACAAGCTGGACCCGGAGTACCTGTTCGTGTCCTTCAGCGCCAGCTGATCCCCGCCCCGCCCACGGTCGGCAGAAGCCCCCGGAAGGTCCGCCTTCCGGGGGCTTCTGTGCCGTATCCGCCGCACGCCGTCGAACAAGCGTGTAGCTTGCCGGGGCAGAAGGGGAGAGGGTGGGGGCCCAATGGGCGTACGCGTCATGGTGGTCGACGAGCACCGGCTGCTGGCCGAGGCGCTCGCCTCGGCCCTGAAACTGCGCGGGCACCGGGTGCTCGCCGCGGCCGCACCGGCCGCCGGCGCCGCCGACCTGGTCATCAGCCGCGCTCCGGAGGTCTGCCTGCTGGGCACGGCCACCCCGGCCGAGCCGGGGGTCTTCGAGCCCGTCGTCCGCATCAGACGGGAGCGCCCGCAGACAGCGGTCGTGGTCCTCGGCCCGGTGCCGAGCCCGCGCGGGATCGCCGCCGCCTTCGCCGCCGGCGCCTGCGGGTACGTACGCCAGGACGAGCGGATCGAGGGCGTCGAGCGGGCGCTGGCCAAGGCGCGGGCCGGGGAGGCCGCGATCTCCCCGCAGCTGCTGCAGGGGGCGTTCGCGGAGCTCCTCAACCCCGCGGCCGCGCCCGACGACGAGGGCAGCCGGCTGCTGCGGCTGCTCACCCCGCGCGAGGTGGAGGTGCTGGTCCGGGTCGCCGAGGGCGAGGACACCCGACTCATCGCCGCGGGCATGGAGATCGCGCCCAGCACGGCCCGTACGCACGTGCAGCGGGTCCTCATGAAGCTGGGCGTCGGCTCACGGCTGGAGGCGGCCGCGCTGGCCGCCCGGACCGGCCTGCTGGAGCGCGCGGCACTCCCGCGGGCGGAGGCCGATTTCCCCGGAAGCCCGTAATCCGGTAAGCCAGTGACCGGCATGTGCACCGTCGCGCGTGCGTTCCCCTGCGAGAGGTAGTAGGCCAGTGAGCAAGACGCCGTCTTCTAAGTACATGGTCACCGGCGGCGCCGGATACGTGGGCAGCGTCGTCGCGGCGCACCTGCTGGAGGCCGGGCACGAGGTCACCGTCCTCGACGACCTCTCCACGGGCTTCCGCGAGGGCGTCCCGGCCGGGGCCGCCTTCATCGAGGGCCGCATCCAGGACGCCGAGCGGTACCTGGACCCCTCCTACGACGCGGTCCTGCACTTCGCGGCGTTCTCGCAGGTCGGCGAGTCCGTCGCGAACCCGGCCAAGTACTGGGACAACAACGTCGGGGGCACCCTCGCCCTGCTGGGCGCCATGCGCGCGCACGGCGTGCGCAAGCTGGTGTTCTCCTCCACCGCCGCCACCTACGGCGAACCCACCGAGAGCCTGCTCACGGAGGAGTCCGCCACCCGCCCCACCAACCCGTACGGCGCCTCCAAGCTGGCCGTGGACCACATGATCACGGGCGAGTGCGCGGCCCACGGCGTCGCCGCGGTGTCGCTGCGCTACTTCAACGTCGCCGGCGCGTACGGCCAGTACGGCGAGCGCCACGACCCCGAGACGCACCTGATCCCGCTGGTGCTCCAGGTCGCCCTGGGCGAGCGGGAGTCGATCTCGGTGTTCGGCGAGGACTACCCGACCCAGGACGGCACCTGCGTACGGGACTACATCCACGTCGCCGACCTCGCCGAGGCCCACCTGGCCGCGCTGGACGCCGCCACCGAGGGCGAGCACCTGATCTGCAACCTGGGCAACGGCAACGGCTTCTCGGTCCGCGAGGTCGTCGAGGCCGTCCGCAAGGTCACCGGCAAGGACATCCCGGAGGTCGTCGCCCCGCGCCGGGCCGGCGATCCGGCCGTGCTCGTCGCCTCCGCCAAGGCCGCGCACGAGAAGCTCGGCTGGACCCCGTCCCGCCCCGACCTGGAGGGCATCATCGCCGACGCCTGGGACTTCACCCGCGCCCTGCGCGGCTGACCGCTGCGCCGCCTTCACTGCCTTCACCGCGCCCCCGCACGCCGTCGTGCGGGGGCGCGGTGCGTCGTGCCGGTGAGCAGGCGTGCTCAGTCGGGCGCCGTCGGGCGCCGTCGGTCGGCGCCCGGGGGAGCGTGCCCGGCCCCGGAGCGCCGTGGGGAGGTGCCGTGCGCGGGCGCCCGGCGCGCACACGCCGGGTGAAACGCCCCCCGCGCACCTGCCCGGGGCACCTCCAGGACCGGAAAGGGCCTTACGGCCCCTTGGAACCGCCGTATTCAGGCCAGGTGCGGGGCCGTTGGGGACCGTCCGACCGGAAAACCGCCCGGAAAAGTTCTGCTATTCGGCCAACCGCGGGACGCACCCCGCTCTACGCTGATGCGTGACACCGGTGGGGGCCGGTGTTGATTCAGGGGTCGAGACGTGCCGGGTACGGCGTCCGGTCCGGGGTAGTGCAGAGATGTCTCGGCGGCGGCCGCGGCAGCTTCCGTCATCCGGTCCGGGCGCCGTACCCGCAGTCGTCCGTCCCCGACCCTTGGGGGTTTCGTGGTTCGCATCCGTGTTCTCGTGGTCGATGACCACCGCATCTTCGCCGAGTCGCTGGCTGCCGCTCTCGCGGCCGAGCCCGACGTCGACGTGTCCGCGGCCGGCAGCGGCCCCGCCGCCCTGCGCTGCTTGGAGCGCGCAGTGGCGGAGGGGCGCCGCTTCGACGTGCTGCTGGTCGACGCCGACCTCGGCGCCGCCGGGCCGGTGCCCGCCCAACGGGAGTCAGGGTCCGCGCCCGCGCCGCCCGGCTCGGACGGCATCGCGCTCGTCGCCGGCGTACGGGCGGCCCATCCCGCGGTCCGCACCGTCGTGCTCGCCGGACGCGACGACCCGCGCCGGGCCGCGTACGCCCTCCAGGCGGGGGCCTCGGGCTGGGTGGCGAAGGACTGCTCGCTGTCGCGGCTGCTGGCCGTCATCCGGGGGGTGCTGCGCGAGGAGACGCACCTGCCGCCGGCCCTGCTCACCGGCGTGCTGCGGGAGTTGACCGCCGCGCGCAAGCACCGCAGCGACAGCGAGCGGCTGGTGGAGTCGCTGACGCCGCGCGAGCACGAGGTGCTGCGCTGCATGGTGGCGGGGCTGGGCCGCAAGGACGTGGCGGCCCGGCTGTTCCTGTCCCCGCACACCGTCCGCACGCACATGCAGAACGTGCTGGGCAAGCTCGGAGTGCACTCCACGCTGGCGGCCGTGGCGCTGGCCCGGCGTGCGGGCGTACGGCCGGCGGACCTACCCGGGGATGTTGTCGAACGGAGCGGTCAACTGGCGTAGCAGGGCGGCGAGGTCGGCGCGCTGGGCCTGGGAGAGCTGGGCCAGGATCGCCCGTTCCTGGGCGAGCAGCCCGGCAAGGGCCTCGTCGGCGCGGTCACGGCCCTCGGGGGTCAGTCGGACCAGGACCCCGCGCCGGTCGCTGGGGTCGGGCAGCCGCTCGACGAGCCCCTTCTTGGCGAGCCGGTCGATGCGGTTCGTCATGGTGCCCGAGGTGACCAGAGTCTGCGTCAGCAGCTGGCCGGGGGAGAGCTGGTAGGGCGCGCCGGCGCGGCGCAGCGAGGTCAGCACGTCGAACTCCCACGGCTCCAGGCCGTGCTCGGAGAAGGCCAGCCTGCGGGCGCGGTCGAGATGGCGGGCGAGCCTGCTGACCCGGCTCAGCACTTCCAGCGGTTCCACGTCGAGGTCAGGGCGTTCCCGCCGCCATGCCGCGACCAACCGGTCGACCTCGTCCTCCATGCCGATCAGTGTAAGGGGTCTGTCGATGTGAAGTCTCTTGAATGCAAGAGTCTCGGAGGGGTATATCTTGAATACGTGAATCTTGATGTCGAGATATATTTGGGACGGTCGCGGGCATGGAGGGGGCCGTAAGCGGCTTGCGCTTCCGACCGGCCCGCCAGCAGGGAGGCTCGAACATGCATTCTGATACGGACACCTCGGCATGGCTGCCCACCGCCACCACGCGCGCCGTGCCCACCTGGGACGCCCAGCAGTACCTCCGGCACGCAGGACACCGCACCCGGCCCTTCCTGGACCTCCTGGCCCGCATCCCCGAACTCCCCACAGACCCCGCCCGCATCGCCGACCTCGGCTGCGGCCCCGGCAACGTGACCGCCCTGATCGCCGGACGCTGGCCCCGGGCCCGCACCACCGGATTCGACCTCTCCGCGGACATGCTCCACCGCGCCGACACCGAATACGCCGGACCCACCCCCGGCGGCGGCACCCTCGACTTCCGCCGCGCCGACATCGCCGACTGGCTTCCCGACGAGACCTACGACCTGATCGTTTCCAACGCCGCCCTCCAGTGGGTCCCCGGCCACCCCGGCTCCTTCGCCACATGGATCAACGCCCTCCGCCCCGGCGGCACCTTCGCCTTCCAGGTCCCCGGCAACCACGCCGCCCCCAGCCACGCCCTCCTCGCCCGACTCTGCGACAGCCCGCCCTGGCGCGACCGGCTCGCCGGCCACGGCTCCCGCTACACCCACGTCCTCGACGCCGCCGAGTACCTCGACCGACTCACCGAGCTCGGCTGCACCGCCGACACCTGGGAGACCACCTACTACCAGCTGCTGCCCGGACCCGACCCCGTCCTCGACTGGGTCAAGGGCACCGCCCTGCGCCCCGTCCTGACCGCCCTCGAAGACGACCCCCGGGCCGCGGAAGCCTTCCTCGTCGAATACCGCGCCCTGCTGCGCGCCGCCTACCCGGCCGGCCCGCGCGGCACCGTCTTCCCCTTCCGCCGCATCTTCGCCGTCGCCGTCAAGGAGCGCTGACCTTGCTCACCGCCGTCGACCACGTCCAGCTCGCCGCGCCGCCCGGCACGGAGGACCGGCTCCGCGCCTTCTACACCCACGTCCTGGGCATGGCCGAGATCCCCAAACCGCCCGCCCTCGCCGCCCGCGGCGGCTGCTGGTTCGCCGCCGGGGCCGTCCAGCTGCACCTCGGCGTCGAGGAGGACTTCCGGCCCGCCCGCAAGGCCCACCCGGGGCTGCGGGTGACCGGCATCGAGGCCTACGCCGCCGGACTCGAAGAGCGTGGCGCCACCGTCATCTGGGACGCCGACCTGCCCGGGCACCGCCGCTTCTACTCCGAGGACCCCGTCGGCAACCGCCTCGAATTCCTGGAGCCCCACCAACCGGATCCCGGCCCCCCGGCCCCTGACCCCGGCCCCTGACCCCGGC
>NZ_JBHWJJ010000113.1:0-28153 GCF_042732005.1 Streptomyces sp. NPDC059851
GACTTTCTATTACCCCTCTTTGTACACACACCGGGGGCGCCCGCTTCTGTGGGTGTAAACCGTCGGTCTCTGGGGGCCGGGGGTTTCGCCGGCCCCGCCTTCGCCGGTGCGTGCGGTGGAGGAGGGGAACGGGGTGGGTGCGTACCGCCCCGCGTACCGCTCCGGGGGTGTCCCCGGGGCGCCGCTCAGCCGTTGGTGGCCGGTCGGGCGGCCGCGCGTGCGGTGGGGGTCCGCTCTCCGTGCGCCGGGCGGCGGGCGCCACCCGGCGCGGCCGGTACCCGCTCGGAGCGGACCAGGTGCGAGCGGCCCGCGTGGTGCGCGGGCCGGGGCACGGTGGCGTGCCCGGTGCCGCCCGCCGGGGCTGCGGCCTGTGCTCCGGCCTGTGCGGCCGCCGGGGCGCCGGCCGCCGGTTCCGCGGTCCGGGCCGCGGCCGGGGCGCCCGCCGCGGTCGGGGAGCCGGAGGTCCCGGGGACGCGCTGGAGCTGCCACTTGCCGCCCGCGGAGAGCAGCGGGACGAGCACGGTGGCGACCGGCACGGGTACCGTTCCGGCTTCCACGCGGCGCCGCATCCGCTCCCGCCGCTCGAACACCCAGGCTTCGACGCCCGCGATGAGCGGCTCGAACCAGGGCAGCGCCAGCATGATCAGCAGGCCCGCGGACCAGCCGAGGAGGACGTCGCTGACCCAGTGCGTGCCGAGGTAGACGGTGGTGGCGCCGACGCTCAGCGAGACGACCGCGGAGACCACCGACAGCACCCGTCGGGTGACCACCGTCGAGGCCAGGTAGGCCAGGATGCCCCAGGTCACCACGGCGTTCGCGGTGTGGCCGGAGGGAAATATGTCACCGCCGGCGAACAGCTCCGCGGAGCCGATCGTGGTGGCGTAGTGCGGGCCGAGGCGGCCGAGGCCGAGCTTGACCGAGCCCACGGTGATGTTGAGCAGGAGCAGCGCCACGCCCAGTGTGATCAGCGGGCGCAGGGTGTGCTGCCGCCAGGAACGCCAGCCGAGCCATGCGGCGACCATGACCGCGGTGGGCCCGCGCTGCCCGAGCACGACGAGGTAGTCGAGGAAGGCGTGCAGTTGCGGCCACTGGTCGTACGGCCGGAAGAACATGACCTGCCAGTCCAGGCGGACGAGCCAGGACGTGGTCAGTACGGCCACCACGATCGCGAGATAGAAGGCGAGGGTCGCTCCGAAGAGCACGACGCGGTGCCGGCTCATCTGCGGCGTTTGCAGATGAGCCGGTCGCTCGGGTTCCCGGTCCAGTCGGGCGAACACCCGCTCCAGCCGGGACAGGATTTGGTCGGTACGCACGTCAATCGACGTTACCGCGCGCCGCTGGTCGGCCCGGGCGAATCACCGGGTTTGTGATGACCATGTGATGTGGAGTTGGTCTCACGCGGCACTTAATTCCTGGGATTAAGGCATTAGTTGGAGTGTCGGATCCATTGGCCCGGTCATTGTTTCGTACTTCTGGCCGGGCTTTATCGGTGACGTTCATTTCCTTTGCCGAAACATGGATCGGAATGATCCATTCCGTTGCGTGGGCGTGGGCGTGGGCTCGGGCTCGGGCGCGGTCACGTCTGCGGGCCGCCCCCTACGGCGGGCCCGAGCCGTTCAGCCAGAAGGCCCCGTACACCGCCGACGCCAGCGCCACCGCCCCCAGCACCGCGGCCGCCCTGCCCGGCCGCAGGCGGGCCAGCGCCACCGCCGCCGGCAGCAGCAGCGGGAAGGCCGGCATCAGCAGCCGCGGCTTGGACCCGAAGTACGCCGACGCGCCGAGCGCCAGCGCGAGGACGATCCCGGAGTACACCAGCAGCACGGCCGGCTGCCGCTGCCGCACGCACAGCGCGTACAGCCACAGCACCAGCACCACGCCCGCGATCAGCCCGATCCCCGCCGGTGCCGCGCCCGAGGCCAACTTCTCCCCGATGAACCGGGCGAAGGCCGTGCCGCCGTCGAAGCCGTTGCCCCAGCCGCCCTGCACGTCGAGGTACCCGAGCAGCCCGCGCCCGGTGTCCGAGCCCACCCACAGCACGTACGCCGCCGCCCCCGCCGGGGCCAGGGCCGCCCCCACCGCCATCCACCAGGAGCGCTCGCCGCGCCGCCAGGCCAGGGCGATCGCCACCCACACCGCCGCGACCACCGCGGCACCGACCGGGCGGGTCAGCCCCGCCCCGGCCGCGAGCAGTCCCGCGACGGGCCACCGGCCGCGCAGGGCCGCGTACAGGGCCCAGGCGGCCAACGCCGTGAACAGCGACTCGCTGTACGCCATGGACTGCACGATGCCCACGGGCAGCGCGGCCCAGACGCCGGCCGCGAACACCCCCGCCCGGCGCCCGTCGACGCCGAGGTCCCGCCGGGCGCACACCAGGTCGGTGACGGCGAAGATCCCCCAGGCCGCGGCGAGCCCCGCCACTGCCGAGACCACCAGGCCCGCGGAGCCGTGTCCCAGCCCGGTCGCCGCCGAGACCAGCCGCTCCAGCCAGGGCAGCATCGGGAAGAAGGCGAGGTTCGAGTGGACGGCCCCGCCCGGCAGGACCACTTCGTACCCGTACCCCTCAGCGGCGATGCGGGCGTACCAGAGGGAGTCCCAGCGCGCCGACAGCAGCGTGTGCGGACTGCTGCCCGCTCCCGCCCCCCATGCCGCCAGTACGCCCAGCCCGAGCAGTCGGACCGCCGTGAAGACGGCCAGGGCGGGCGCGGCCCGGCGAAAAGCATGATCTTTCACAGGCATGATTATCGGTGGCGACCGTGGCGGGCCCCGAGGCCGAACCACGCGTCGTGACCGGGCGTGTACGTGGAGGCAGGGCGAGGAGGGGCTCGGGTGGGGCGAGTGGCGTACACCACACCGCGGCCGCCGCCGCGATGAGAGCTTGACCACGTGCCGGACAAGCGGACTCGCGTACGCTGACCGTTCACTCGCATGTCGATGCCGGACCCCGTAGGACGCCGCCCCCGTGCACACCCCGGCGGCTCCGCCCGAGACGCTGGTCCGCCGAGTGCGAGCGATTCATCTGGGAGGTACATGCATGTCGGGGACCAACGCGGCCGACCGCAGGACCGCCGACAGCAGATACGCCTCCGACGGGCCCGCCGACCGCGCGCCCCTCGGGGCGCGGCTGCGCGCGGCCTCCGGCGGGACCAACCGCTGGGTCGTCCTCGCGGTCCTGTGCGTCAGCCTGGTCCTCGTCGCGCTCGACGCGACGATCCTGCACGTCGCCGTCCCCTCCGTCACCGAGGACCTGCGACCCGGCTCCGTGGAGCTGCTGTGGATCGTCGACGCGTACCCGCTGGTGTGCGCCGCGCTGCTGATCCTCTTCGGGACCCTCGGCGACCGGATCGGCCGCCGCCGGATACTCCTGCTCGGCTACACCCTCTTCGGTGCGGCCTCCGCGATGGCGGCCTTCGCCGACCACGCCCAGGTCCTCATCGTCGCCCGCGCCCTGCTCGGCGTCGGCGGCGCGATGATCATGCCGGCCACCCTGTCGATCCTGCGCCAGGTCTTCCCCGACCGGCGTGAACGGGCGCTGGCCATCGGCATCTGGACCGCCGTCGCCGCGATCGGCGCCGCCAGCGGCCCGGTCCTCGGCGGCTTCCTCATCGAGCACTTCTGGTGGGGCTCGGTCTTCCTGATCAACATCCCGCTGATGGCCCTGATCCTGCCGCTCGGGCGCTGGCTGCTGCCCGAGTCCAGGGGCGCCGCCGACGGGCCGTGGGACGTGCTCGGTGCGCTGATGGCCGCCGGCGGTGTGCTCGGGGTGGTCCTCGGGGTCAAGCAGCTCGGCGCCGAGCGCCGGCTCCTCGACGCCGAATCGCTGCTGCCGCTGGTGCTCGGCGTGGCCCTGCTCGTGCTGTTCACCCGCCGGCAGAAACGCCGCGCCCACCCGCTCATCGACATGCGGATGTTCGCGCGCGCCGCCTTCTCCACCTCCGTCGGGTGCATCGTGCTCGCCATGCTGGCCCTGGTCGGCCTGGAGCTCCTCGCGGTCCAGTACCTCCAGCTCGTGCTGGAGCTGAGCCCCCTGGAGACCGGCCTGCGGCTGCTCCCGCTGACCTTCGCGGCCATGGCTGCCGGGGCCACCGGCTCGTACACGCTGGCCCGGGTCGGGCCGCGCACCATGGTCTCGCTGGGCTTCCTGCTGACCGCCTTCGCCGTACTGCTGCTGACGCTCATGGGGGAGCACGACCGGCCCGTCCTGCTCACCGTCGGCTTCGTCCTGCTCGGCTTCGGGCTCCAGACGACCCTCTTCGCCGCGTACGAGTCGATGTTGAGCGAGGCGCCGGCCGAGACCGCCGGCGGGGCGGCCTCCATAGGCGAGACCTCGTACCAGCTCGGCGCGGGCATGGGCATCGCCCTGCTCGGCAGCGTCATGAACGCCGCCTACGCGCCGGGGCTGCTGGACGTCCCCGGCGTGTCCCCCGAAGACGCCCGGAGCGCCGCGAACTCGCTCGGCGAGGCCTACCAGATCGCCGGCCGGCTGGGCGGCGCGGCGGGTGAGTCGCTGTTCGACGCGGCGCGCCACTCGTTCGTGCAGGGCCTGCACATCACGTTGGTGGTCAGCGCCGCCCTGCTGCTCGCGGGGGCCCTGATGGCGCTGAAGCTGCCGAGGGCCATGGAGTGCACCGACGCCCGCGAGGACGCCGACGCCGACCCCGCCGAGACCGCCGGCCGTACCGATCCGGCCGTGACCGCCGGCGCCGAGCGCGCTGGGCGTCCCGCCCGGACCGAGGCCGCACCGGCGGGCGAGGGACCGCGGATCCCCGGTCCGGCGAGGCCGGGCCGCGACGCGCTCGCCGGCCCGGCCGGGGGTGGACCGGGGGCGGCGGCAAGGACAAACTTGCACCGCTAGGTTCATCCTCTGGCCCGCCGGGAGGCCCCGTGTCCTTCGTACCCACCGATCCGCTCGGGCTCGACGAGCTCCTCAGCCCCGAGGACCTCGCCGTCCGCGACACCGTGCGCGGCTGGGCCGCCGACCGCGTCCTCCCGCACGTCGCAGAGTGGTACGAGACCGGCGAGCTGCCGGTGATCCGCGAGCTGGCCCGTGAGCTCGGCTCACTCGGGGCCCTCGGCATGTCCCTGACGGGATACGGGTGCGCGGGCGCCACCGCCGTGCAGTACGGGTTGGCGTGCCTGGAGCTGGAGGCGGCCGACTCCGGGATCCGCTCCCTGGTCTCCGTCCAGGGCTCCCTCGCCATGTACGCGATCTGGAAGTACGGCTCGGAGGAGCAGAAGCAGCGCTGGCTCCCCGGCATGGCGGCCGGCGAGCTGATCGGCTGCTTCGGGCTGACCGAGCCGGACATCGGCTCCGACCCCGCGGCCATGCGCACCCACGCCAAGCGCGACGGCTCCGACTGGATCCTGAACGGCCGCAAGATGTGGATCACCAACGGCTCGGTAGCAGCCGTAGCGGTGGTCTGGGCGCAGACCGACGAGGGGATCCGCGGCTTCGCCGTGCCCACCGATTCGGCCGGCTTCTCGGCGCCCGAGATCAAGCACAAGTGGTCGCTGCGCGCCTCGGTCACCAGCGAGCTGGTCATGGACGACGTGCGGCTGCCGGCCGACGCGGTGCTGCCGGGGGTCACGGGGCTCAAGGGACCGCTGGGCTGTCTCAGCCACGCGCGGTACGGGATCGTCTGGGGCTCCATGGGCGCGGCACGGGCCAGTTTCGAGGCCGCGCTCGACTACGCGCGGACGCGGGAGCAGTTCGGCCGGCCGATCGGGGGCTTCCAGCTCACCCAGGCCAAGCTGGCCGACATGGCGCTGGAGCTCCACAAGGGCATCCTGCTCGCCCACCACCTCGGCCGCCGTATGGACGCCGGTACCCTGCGGCCGGAGCAGATCAGCTTCGGCAAGCTCAACAACGTCCGCGAGGCCATCGACATCTGCCGCACCGCGCGGACGGTCCTCGGTGCCAACGGGATCTCGCTGGAGTACCCCGTCATGCGGCACGCCACCAACCTGGAGTCGGTCCTCACCTACGAGGGCACCGTGGAGATGCACCAGCTGGTACTGGGCAAGGCACTCACCGGGCTCGACGCCTTCCGGTGAGGCCCTGCCTCAGCTCTGGTTGAAGAAGTCGCGTGACCGGCCGCCGGTCTCGCCGCTCACGATCTGGGTGTCGGCCGGGGTCAACAGGAAGACCCTGGTCGCCACCCGCTCGATGGAGCCGCGCAGGCCGAAGGTCAGACCGGCCGCGAAGTCGACCACGCGCTTGGCGTCGGACGGGTCCATCTGCGAGAGGTTCACGATCACCGGGACGCCCTCGCGGAACAGCTCGCCGATGGCGCGGGCGTCGCGGAAGCCGTCTGGCGTGACCGTGGCGATCCGGCGGCCCTGCTCGACGGCCGACTCCGACGCGACTCTGACCCGGGGGTCGGTGACCCACTGGTCGCCCGGTCCCGCAACGGAACCGTGCGGGGCCTCCGCGTAGTCGTCGTCGTAGTAGCGCTCGTCGTCGCTGTCCTCCACGAGACCCAGCCAAGCGCTCGCCTTGCGTACCGAACCCATGGACGCCTCCTCTCTCACCGCGGTCAGTCTGTTTCTCTCCGCTGCCCCTATGGTCGTCCATCATGCTGACAACGCGCCAAGTGGATAGCCGCCGCGCAGGGTTTTCGTGACGGTACTGGTGCAGAACATCCGTTGCACCGTCAGGATCCCGCTGGGCGCCACTGCTGACAGAGTGAAAATATGAAGACTGCCGCCGTCTGAGTGGGCGGCACGGGCGTACGGGTGACTGATCCGGCTCGATACGATGCCCCTCTCGCAAGCGATTGACACACGGGGGACCTGGTTTGTTCGGCATCGTCAGACCCTGCGCGCACCGGCTCGGGGAGCGTTTCAAGACGGAGTGGATGGCCCATCTCTGCGGGCTCTGCCTGGCACTCAGGGGAGATCACGGACAGTTCGCCCGGATCGTGACCAACTACGACGGGCTCCTCATATCCGTTCTGACGGAGGCTCAGTCGGGCCCCGCCCCCGGTGCCCGGCGCACCGCCGGCCCCTGCCCGCTGCGCGGCATGCGCACGGCCGCCGTCGCGAACGGGGAGGGCGCCCGACTCGCGGCCGCGGTCTCGCTCGTCCTCGCCTCGGCGAAGGTGCGGGACCACGTGGCCGACCGGGACGGCCTGTTGGCCCGCGCACCGATCGCCGCGGCCGCGCGCCGGGTGGCCCGCGGCTGGGACCGCGCCGGCGCCCGCACCGGGGCCGCGCTCGGCTTCGACACCGCCGTGCTCCTCGACGCCGTGGACCGGCAGACGGACATCGAGGCGCTGGCCGGCCCGGGTACCCCGGTCCTCGTGGTGACCGAGCCGACGGAGACCGCGACGGCCGCGGCCTTCGCCCACACCGCGGCACTCGCCGGACGACCCGGCAACGCCGCCCCGCTCGCCGAGGCCGGCCGCTACTTCGGTCGGCTCGCACACCTGCTGGACGCGGTCGAAGACCAGGCGGCGGACGCCGAGAAGGGCGCCTGGAACCCCCTGACCGCCACCGGGACCCCGCTCGCCGAAGCCCGGCGGCTCTGTGACGACGCCCTCCACGGCATCCGGCTGGCCCTGAAGGAGGTCGAGTTCGTGGACGGTGGCCTCGCCCACCGGCTGCTGGTGCACGAGCTGCGGACTTCGGTGGACCGGGCCTTCGGCACCGGCTCCTGCGGCCACACGGCCATGAACGCGGCCGGGCAGGGCGGCGGCTTCGGAGTGCCGCCGCAGGGCTACGGCCCGGGCGGCGGGAACCCGTACGGGGGCGGCCCGTACGGCGGGAACCCGCCCGGCGGCGGCCAGTACGGCGGGGGCCACTATGGCGGCGGCCCCTACGGCGGGGGCCCGGGCGGCCCGGGTGGTCCCGGGATGCCGCCGCCCATGGGCCCGGGGGGCGGCGGGCGGCCCCCGCGGAAGCCCCCTCGCGGGCTGCTCTCCGGCTGCGCGGTGGCCGTGGGGCTGTTCTGCACCTGCCAGTTGTGCTGCACGGAGTACGAGGGCCCGTGGTCCCGAAAGAAGCGGGACGCCTGGTGCGACTTCTGCGAGTGCTGCGAGCCCTGCAACGGCTGCTGCCGGAGCTGCGGCGACAGCGACAGCAGTGGCGCTGAGGGCGGCGGTGGCGGCGGGGGCTGCTGCGACTGTGACTGCGGCTGCGGCTGCGACTGAACCGGGAGGGGCCGGGACGGCGGGAGGCGGGGCCCCGGGTGGGCCGGGGGCCCGAGCGGGCCGCGGTGCGGCGGCCCGCCGATCCCCCGTCAGGTGACGCCCGCCGTCCCGGGCACGGGCCCGGACGGCGTACAGCGCGGTTCCCGCCGGGGCCGGCGTGGAAGGGCTGAGCGGCATGAACGATGTCGCAGACGCTCCCGCGACGGCCCGGCGCGGGCGGACGGAGGCCGAAAGATGCCCTTGCCGCCCATGACCGGCGCCGCGACACTCCCGACAGCGACTGTCCGGGAGGTTGTCAGGGGCACGACGAAAAATAGTGCGCCCGCCGTACCTCCGGCTGCGCCTCACGGGCTCCGGCTCCCCCACATCCGCCGGGCCCCCGATCCCTCCCGGGAGGACGAGAAGTGAGGATCAAGAGCATCATCCGTACCCGGCTGCTCGCGGTGGCCGCCGGCCTGGCTGCCGTCGCCGGGCTCGCCGCACCCACCGCCGCGAACGCCGACGGCGGCTTCAGCGCGACCCAGCTCGCCTCGGCCAGCGCCGCCGTCGAACGCGCCGACGTCGCAGGCACCGCCTGGTACACCGACCCCGCCGGCGGGACCCTGGTGGTCGCCGTCGACTCCACCGTCACCGCCGCGGACCTCGCCAGGATCCGTACGGAGGCCGGAGCCGACGCCGCAGCCCTGCGCATCGAGCGCATCCCGGGCACCCTGCGCAAGCTGATCTCCGGCGGCGATGCGATCTACGCGTCGAGCTGGCGCTGCTCGCTCGGCTTCAACGTGCGCAGCGGAAGCACCTACTACATGCTGACCGCCGGCCACTGCACCGACGGCGCGGGCACCTGGTGGACGAACTCCTCGCGCACCACGGCGATCGGCCCGACCGTGGGCTCCAGCTTCCCGAACAACGACTACGGCCTGGTCCGCCACGACAACGCCTCCCTGACCCGGCCCGGGACCGTCGGCAGCCAGGACATCACCAGCGCCGTCAACGCCACCGTCGGCATGTCCGTGACCCGGCGCGGCTCCACCACCGGCACCCGCAGCGGCTCGGTGACCGGCCTCAACGCCACCGTGAACTACGGCGGCGGCGACGTCGTCTACGGCATGATCCGCACCAACGTCTGCGCCGAACAGGGCGACAGCGGCGGCCCGCTCTACTCCGGTACCCGAGCCGTCGGGCTCACCTCCGGCGGCAGCGGCAACTGCACCACGGGCGGAACCACCTTCTTCCAGCCGGTCGTCGAGGCCCTGAACGCCTACGGGGTCAGCGTCTACTGACGCCCACCGCGACCCTGACGGCACCCACCGGCACCCGGCACAATCATGAGCCCCCGCCCGAACCCCCGGGCGGGGGCTCGGCATTGACGGAAAGCGAGGCGGGGCAATGGGCAGTGCCACCTCCGGCCCGGGCGGCCCGGCGTCGGACGCGCAGCGGCGGATCCGGCGCAGTCCGATGCTGTTCACCGCACCCCTGGTGCTGCTGTGCGTGCTCGTCGGGATCCTCGTCTGGGAGGTCGTCCGGGCGAACCTGCCCGAGGCGACCCGCGCGCACTGGCCGTGGCGGCTGCAGCTGATGAGCGAGGAGCCGCTCGCCAGCCTGCTGGCCGTCGCCGCGGGCGCCGTCCTGGCCCGGGCCCAGTACGCGCGTACGGTCCGGCCGATGCTGGGGTGGCGGTCCGCCTACACGGCCGGGGAGCTCCCGGGGGAGGACCGGGCGTGGAGCACCGGCGTGTTCAACGGCGGTCAGCACGCCGCGACACTGCAGAGCATCGACTACCGCCTGGTGATGGAAGGCGATCAGGTCGGCGGCCCGGTCAACGAGGACGCGTGGACCGGTCTGCGTGCCGTCGGCGAGCAACTGGGTGCGGCGGGGCTGCGGCAGGCGGTCGACTACAGCCTCGTCGCGTTCGGGCCGGGGTTCCCCCTGGTGGCGACCGGTACGTACGAGACCATACGGACGGGGGTGTTCTCGAAGCGGTTCGTCGACGAGGTACGGGCGCTCCACATGCGCATCCGCGTGACGGACAGCGTCGGGGACACGCACGAGCGGATCATCGACTGCCTCAAGGGGGCCCGCGAACCGGTCGTGGCCCCGCCGGAGAGTCCGGGGGGCGGCCCGGCGTCCGTGCCGTCGCCCCGTCCCGCGCCCGCCGAATGAGCTCAGCGGAGCCAATCCAGTGCCTCCGACAGCGCGTACTGCGCGGCGAAGTGCCCGGCCCCGGGTGCGAGCACGCGGGTGCTGCCGGGAATCTGCGCCGCCAGCCAGTGGAAATGGCCCGTGGGCGAGAAGACGTCTTCGGCGCCGTGCCAGAGCATGACGGGACAGGCGATCGCCCCGGGCTCGAAACCCCAGGGCCGGCAGAAGGCCAGTGAGTCGTCGAGCCAACCGTGGGCGGAGGAGCGCAGGCCCTCGCAGTGGCTGTCCGCGATCGCCTGCCGTACCCGTGCGTCGGCGAGGACCCGCTCATCCGCCTCCGTGAGGTCCGCCCGCAGGTCCTGCAGCAGTCGGCCGGGGTCCCGACGGATCACCTCGGCCCGCAGGTCGAGCTCATGCTCCAGGGCCTCCGGGTCCCGGGCGGCCAGCGAGTGGTGCGCCACGTTGTACGGGGTCATGCCGGCGAACCAGTCCAGCCCGGCGGCGTCCCTGGGAGCGAGCCCCACCAGAACGGCCGCCGCCGTCACCCGGCCGGGTAGCAGTGCGGCGCAGGCGAGGGCGTGCGGACCTCCGCCCGACCGTCCGACGACCGCGAAGGAGCCCACGCCCAGGGCGTCCGCAACGGTGGCCGCATCGGCGGCGGCGTCCGCCACGCGGCGGCCCGGGCTGCGGTCGGAGTCCCCGTACCCGGGCCGGTCGTAGGCGACGAACCGGAACTGCGGGTGCTGCTCGGAGACGTCGCGCAGCGCGGCACCGAGACGGCTTCCCGGCGTCCCGTGGTGCAGCAGTACCGGCAGCCCGGCCGGATCCCCCCACTCCTCGGCGATCAGCTTCCGGTCGTCCCCGGACGGTACCTCGACGCGCACTTCCGTCCTCCGGTCCCGTGGGCGGCAGACTTGCACCGTTTGTCGATGGAAGCACACGTGCAGGCACCCGGGGGGCGGATGCAGCGGAACCGGGAGCGGTGGTGGCGCCCGCCACTTCCCGCCCGTCGGCGCCCGCGGAGGCGCCGCCGTGTGGCGCGGGCGTGACCGCGGGGAGAAGGGCTCGTTTCGGATGCCGCGTGGCGCACGGGGACCGTTGTGCCGTTCCGCGCCGGTTGGTTAGCGTCGGGGCGCATTGCCGGTGCACCGTGTCGCCCTCACCAGGAGTGTCCGTGAAGCCGTCCCGCTCTGCCCTGCTGTCCCTCGGAGCCGCCATGGCGCTGGCCGCCACGGCCGCCGTCCCGGCCGCCCGGGCCGCCCCGGCCCCGACTGCGGACGGCGGGGCCGTCGTCCGCCAGTGGTACGACACCACCGCGCAGACCGTCGCCGCCGCGGGGGTGACGACCCAGATCACCAACAGCCGCACCTGGGCGATCAGTTGGCTGGCCGCTGCTCGCGCCGCCCGGGAAGCACCCGCCGGCCGCGACCGGGCCGCCTTCCAGGACGCGGCGGTCGCCTCCGCCGTCCACGACGCCCTGGTCTCCCTCGCCCCCGCCCGCGCCCCGCAGCTCGACGCCGCCCTCGCCGCCACCCTCGGCCGAATCCCCGACGGCCGCGCCGAAGCCCTGGGCGTCGCCGCCGGGGCCCGCCAGGCCCGGGCCGCCCTCGCCGAGCGCGAGGGCGACGGACTCGACCCGGCGGCCGTGAACACGCCCTTCACCGTCCCGCCCGCCGCCCCCGGCGTATGGCAGCCGACGCCCGACGGGTACGCCCCCGCGGTCCAGTACGGCAACCGCGTCGCGAAGCCCTTCCTGTTGGACTCCCCGTCCCAGTACCGGCTCGGCCCGCCGCCCGCGCTCGACTCCCGCCGTTACCGGCAAGACCTGGCCGAGGTCCGCGCGTACGGAAAGGCCGACAGCACCGTGCGCACCCCGCGCCAGACCGAGACCGCCGAGTTCTGGTACGGCTCGTCGCTGACCCTCTACACCGAGCCGCTGCGGGTGGCCGTGACCCGCTCGCACCGCTCGGCCGCGGGGCGGGCGGAACTGGTCGCCCTGTACCACGCCGCCCTGGTCGACACGCAGATCGCCACCTCCGACAGCAAGTACGCCCACACCCGCTGGCGCCCCGTCACCGCGATCCGGACCGGCTCCCTCGCCCCCGACCCGGCCTGGACCCCGCTGCACCAGACCCCGGCCCACCCCGACTACCCCAGCGGCCACACCACTTACGCGGGGGCGTCCGAGGTGGTCCTGGGCGCCCTCGTCGGGGCCCGGACCGCGCCGTTCTCGTTGACGAGCCCGACCGCACCCGGCGTGCGCCGGACCTACACCGGCTGGGCGGAGCTGACCCGGGAGAACGTCGACGCGCGCGTCTTCTCCGGGATCCACAGCCGATCGGCCGACGAGGCGGGCGTCGTCCTCGGCCGGACGGTCGCTCTGCACGCCCTGCGCCACGCCGACCGGCTCTTCGAACCGGCGCCGGGCCGGTAGCGGCCCAGGCCCAGTAGCCCGGCCGCTCGGAGGTCAGCGGCTCAGCGTCCGGCTGCCGGTGCGGGACGGTCGTCCGCGCCGGCCCCGGGCCGCTCGGCGCCCTCGGGGAGCCCGCTGCCCAGGGCGGTCCCCGGGCGACCCTTGCGGAAGGCGGCGCAGACCAGGGTGACGGCCGCTCCGGCCACCGCCCAGGCGGCCAGCACCAGTACCGGCCCGGCCGTGCCGTTGCCGTCGAAGTACGCGATCGAGCGCGCGGCGTACGTACCCGCCCCCGGCGGTAGGGCCGGGCCGATGGTGCTCCAGAACGGCGGGAGCAGAGGGTACGGGTAGGCGCCGCCCGCGCTCGGGTTGCCGAGCACCACCACCAGCAGGATCGCCAGGCCGATGCCGACCACCCCGGCCAGGCCCTGGCAGGCCAGGGTGAGCGCGCCGACCGCGAAGACGACGAGCGTGCCCAGCCCCCACAGGGCGGCGGTGCCGCCGGGCAGGGCGTCCAGTACCGGACCCACGATCAGGGCGCCGAGCAGCCCGGCGACGACCGCGTACAGCAGCAGGGCGCCGAGCCGGATGACCGCGCGGGCGGTGTTGGCGGGCCGGGCGCCGGCACTGACCGCGAGGACCGCGGCGCACAGGTAACCGCCGACGCACCAACCGACGACCAAGTAGAAGGAGCTCAGACCGCGCGCGTCCCCCGCGGCGGCCGGGGCCGCGTCGACCACCTGGAGGCTCCGCCCCTGGGACTCCCCGGCGAGGCGGACGACCTGTTCCAGGGCCTGCGAGAGCGAGGCGCCGGCGCCGCTCGCGACCAGCAGCCGGTCCGTCGTGCCGGCCGGGTCGATGATCAGGGCGCCGTCCGCGTCCCGGTGCTCGATCTGCCGGAGCGCGGTCGCCTCGTCCGGCACCTCGTGCGGGTCGAGCGGGGTGCCGGGCAGCGTGCGGAGCTGCCGTACCGACTGCTCGGCGGTCCCCGGGGCGGGGGCGGTGACGGCGAGGGGGACCTCCCTGGGCCGGGGCTGGTGGAAGGCCCCGATGTACGAGGTGATGAAGGCGAGCTGGAGGGCCAGCACGCCCAGGACCAGCAGGGCTGCCCGGATGGTCACGGCGTCCTTGATCTCGGCGGCGAACCCGCCGGACCGGCCTGCGTCGGTGCTCTGGATCATGTTCACACGCTGCTCGGGCCGGGGGCGGGGCGCAGCAGGGGCGGGCCGAACGGACTAGGGACGGGTGACCCCCGGATGATCGAACAAACGTTTCGCACGAATATTCGAATTGCCTTATGGTGGAGACGGGGGAGGTGTTCGACGAACGAAGCAGGAGGCCGCGGGTGCCCGGGTTTACGCATCTGCACACCGTTTCGGGGTTCTCCATGCGCTACGGAGGCTCGCACCCGGAACGGCTGGCGGAGCGTGCCGCCGAGCGGGGCATGGACGCCCTCGCCCTGACCGACCGGGACACCCTCGCGGGTGCGGTGCGGTTCGCGAAGGCATGTGCGAAGGCCGGGATCCGGCCGTTGTTCGGGACCGACCTGGCCGTCTCGGCCGCACCCCCGGCAGGAGGCCCCGACGGCGCTGACACCTCCGGCGCGGGGGCGTCGTACCGGCGGCGGACCCCCGTCAGGGGCGGGGCCTTCGTGGACGAGTCCGCGCCCCGGGCCGTCTTCCTCGCCCGCGACGGAGCCGCCGGCTGGGCCGAGCTGTGCCGCATGGTCACCGCCGCCCATGCCGGGCGGGCTGCTGACGCCCCAGGGGTCCCGGGCGCCCAGGGCATCCCCGGCGGCCAGCCCGTCCTGCCCTGGGACGCCCTCCACGGAACGGGGGTCTACGTCCTGCTCGGCCCCGGCTCCGAGGTGGGGCGGGCCCTGGCCGCCGGCCGGCCCGACCGGGCCGCACGGCTGCTCGCACCCTGGCGGGACGTCTTCGGGAACTCCCTGCGCCTGGAGGCCGTCCACCACGGCCGCACCGGCACCGGCCCCGGCTCGCTGCGGCTGGCCGCCCGCACCGTCGGCTTCGCCGCCGAGCAGGGCGTCCCGGCCGTGCTGACCAACGCCGTCCGCTACGCCGACCCCGACCAGGGCCCGGTCGCCGACGTCCTCGACGCGGCCCGCCGCCTGGTCCCCGTCGACCCCCGCGGCCCCCTCGACAGCGGTGAACGCTGGCTCAAGCCCCCGGCCGCCATGGCCGAGACCGCCGACCGGATCGCCCGGGCCGCCGGCCTCGGCCCGGCCGACGCGCGCCGGCTGCTCGCGGAGACCCGGCGCACCGCCGAGACCTGCACGGTGGACCCCGAGGACGACCTCGGCATCGGCTCCGTGCACTTCCCCGAGGCCCACCTCGTCGGCGCCGCCCACCGCACCGCCCAGCGCGTCCTCGCCTCCCGCGCCTCCGCCGGCATGGTGCTGCGCGGCTACGCCGACGACCCCGCCTACTGGGAGCGGATGCACCACGAGCTCGACATCATCGCCTACCACGGCTACGCCTCGTACTTCCTGACCGTCGCCCAGGTCGTGGACGACATACGGGAGATGGGCATCCGCGTGGCCGCCCGCGGCTCCGGCGCCGGCTCCCTCGTCAACCACCTGCTCGGCATCGCCCACGCCGACCCCGTCGCCCAGGGCCTGCTGATGGAGCGCTTCCTGTCCAAGCGCCGCCACGTCCTGCCCGACATCGACATCGACGTGGAGTCCGCCCGCCGGCTGGAGGTCTACCGCAGGATCATCGACCGGTTCGGCACCGAGCGCGTCGCCACCGTCTCCATGCCCGAGACCTACCGCGTCCGGCACGCCGTCCGCGACGTCGGCGCCGCCCTGTCCATGGACCCGGCCGCCGTCGACCGGCTCGCCAAGGCCTTCCCGCACATCCGGGCCCGCGACGCCCGAGCGGCCCTCGCCGAACTGCCCGAGCTGCGCGGCGTGCACGAGGAGGAGCACGGGCGGCTCTGGGAGCTCGTCGAGGCGCTGGACGCGCTGCCGCGCGGGACCGCCATGCACCCGTGCGGGGTGCTGCTCTCCGACGCCTCCCTGCTCGCCCGCACCCCCGTGGTGCCCACCAGCGGCGAGGGCTTCCCCATGTCCCAGTTCGACAAGGACGACGTGGAGGAACTCGGCCTGCTCAAACTCGACGTGCTGGGCGTGCGGATGCAGTCCGCGATGGCGCACGCGGTCGCGGAGGTCCGGCGCACCACCGGCGAGGAGCTCGACCTGGACGACCCCGCACAGGTGCCGCCGGGCGACCGGGCGACGTACGAGCTCATCCGCTCGGCCGAGACGCTGGGCTGCTTCCAGATCGAGTCGCCGGGCCAGCGCGACCTGGTGGGACGGCTCCAGCCGTCCACCTTCCACGACCTGGTCGTCGACATCTCGCTGTTCCGGCCCGGGCCGGTGGCCGCCGACATGGTGCGGCCGTTCATCGAGGCCCGGCACGGGCGGGCCCCCGTCCGCTTCCCGCACCCGGACCTGGCACCGGCGCTGCAGGAGACGTACGGGGTGGTGGTCTTCCACGAGCAGGTCATCGAGATCGTGCACGTCCTGACCGGTTGCGGGCGGGACGAGGCGGACCGGGTCCGCCGCGGGCTCTCCGACCCCGAGTCGCAGCCGCGGATCAAGGCCTGGTTCGCGGCGCAGGCCGCCGGACGGGGCTACTCGGCGGAGGTGATCGGCCGGACCTGGGAGATCGTGGAGGCCTTCGGCAGCTACGGCTTCTGCAAGGCGCACGCGGTGGCCTTCGCCGTGCCCACGTACCAGTCGGCCTGGCTGAAGGCGCACCACCCGGCGGCGTTCTACGCCGGGCTGCTCACCCACGACCCCGGCATGTACCCGAAGCGGCTGCTGCTCGCGGACGCGCGGCGGCGCGGCGTGCCGGTGCTGCCGCTGGACGTGAACCGGTCGGCGGTGGCCCACCGCATCGAACCGGTGCCCGGCGAACCCCCGGTGTGGGGGCTCAGGCTGGCCCTGTCCGACGTCCACGGCATCAGCGGGGCCGAGGCGCTGCGCATCGAGGACGGACAGCCGTACGGATCGCTGCGCGACTTCTGGGACCGGGCCCACCCCGGCCACCCGGTCGCCCAACGGCTGGCCCAGGTCGGCGCGTTGGACGCCTTCGGCGCCAACCGGCGCGACCTGCTGCTGCACCTGGCCGAGCTGCACGGTGCGCAGCGGCGCCCGGCCGGGGCCCGAGGTGGTGCCCAACTCCCTCTGGAGGGTGGGCGGTCGACGGCCCCGGTCGGCCTGCCCGACCTGACCGACGAGGAGCGGCTCAGCGCGGAGCTGGGCGTCCTCGGCATGGACGCCTCCCGGCACCTGATGGGTGACCACCACGCCTTCCTGGCGGAGCTGGGCGTGGTCCCGGCCCGCCGGCTGCGCGAGGTCGAGCACGGCCGGACCGTGCTGGTCGCGGGGGCCAAGGCGGCCACCCAGACCCCGCCGATCCGGTCGGGGAAGCGGGTCATCTTCACGACCCTGGACGACGGGACGGGCCTGGTCGACCTGGCCTTCTTCGACGACAGCCACGAGGCCTGCGCACACACCGTCTTCCACTCGTTCCTGCTGCTGGTCAGGGGCGTCGTACAGCGGCGCGGGCCGCAGAGCCTCAGCGTGGTCGGCGCAGCCGCCTGGAACCTGGCCGAGCTGGTGGAACTGCGCCGCTCCGGCGGCCCGTCCGCGGTCGCTGCCCGGCTGGCCGAGCCGCCGCCGGGCACGAACGGGGCCGGGCCGGGGACCGAGCCCGGGTCCGGAGCCGAGCCCGGGTCCGGGCACGGTCCGGCGTCCGTCGACTCCGGGCGCCGCATCCACCTGCCCACCGGGTACGAGATGAACCCGTGGGCCGACCTCCAACCCGCCGGCGACCGCGCCGCGACCGGACGCAAGCTGTGGCACTCCAGCCCGGGGAGCGCGGGATGACGGCCCGGGAGAACGGCGTCCTGCACGTACGGTGCGCCCCGGCGGTGTCCGAGGAGGGGTACCGCGAAGTCCTGGAGCTGCTGCGGGAGTTCTCCCCGACGGTCCAGGCCCTGCCTCCGCGGGCGGCACTGGTCCACGTACGCGGCGCCCGGCGCTACTTCGGCGCGGACGCCCGCCGGATCGCCGAGCTGGTGCGGCTGCGCGCCGTGGCCCGGCTGGGCACGGACGTACGGATCGGGGTCGCCGCGACCTGGGCGGTGGCGGCCACGGCCTCCGCCCGGGTGCCCGCGCCCGGCGGCGTCCTGGCCGTGCCGGAGGACGACGTGGACGGGTTCCTCGGGCCGCTGCCGGTGGAGGAGCTGTACGGCATCGGCCCCCGGCAGGCCGAGGCGCTGCGCGGGTACGGACTGCATACCGTCGGCGCGGTGGCGTCCGTCTCCCCGGGCACCGTCGAACGGATCCTGGGCCGGCGGGCCGGCCGACTGGCCGCGGAGCGCGCCCGCGGGATCGACCCGCGCCCCGTCACCCCGAAGGACCTGCCCCCGTCCGCCGCCGTCCGGAGCGGGTTCACCCGACACGAGCTCGACGGCCCGCACGCCCGGGCCGTGCTCCTCGGCCTGGTGGTCAGACTGGGGGCGGTGCTGCGCGGACGCCGCCAGGCGGCCCGGGCCCTGTCCCTGACCCTCCAGTTCGCCGGCGGCGGCCACTGGGAGAAGGCCCGCCGGCTCCCGGAGGCGTCCGCGCACGACGAGGACCTGCGGGCGGCGGCGTACCGCCTGCTGGACGCGGCCGGGCTGCAACGGGCGCGGCTGACCGGCATGGTGCTGCGCGCCGAGGACCTGACGGATTCCGAGCGGGTGGCCCGGCAGCTCTCGCTGGACCCGGTCCGCGAGGCGCGGCTGACGGTGGAGGCGGCCGTCGACCGTGCGAACGCCCGTTTCGGCCCCGGCACGGTCCGCCCGGCCACCACCTTCCACAGGGCGGCGTGACCGCCGCGGGGGTACGGCGGGCCGCGGCGCAGTTTTTTACTGACGCGTAACTTCCCAGTCTTGCTACTCGACCGTAATTTGGCGTCAGCAGCACGCCTTGTGATCCGGATCACGGGATGAGCCCCCACGTCCATTCCCCTTGAGCCGCAAGGAGATCACTCAATGCTGCCCTGGCTACGACGCCTGCTCCGCCCGCTGGCCGTCCTCGTCCTCACCGCCGCCGCCCTCGCCGCCCCCACCGGCACGGCACAGGCCGCCTCCGCACCGAGCAGCGGCTGGAACAACTGGTCCTGCAAGCCGTCCGCCGCCCACCCCCGCCCGGTGGTCCTCGTGCACGGCACCCTCGGCAACTCCGTCGACAACTGGCTCGGCTTCGCCCCGTACCTCGTCCACCGCGGGTACTGCGTCTACTCGCTCGACTACGGCCAGCTGTCCGGCGTCCCCTTCTTCCACGGGCTGGGCCCGGTCGACAAGTCCGCCGGACAGCTCTCCGCCTTCGTCGACCGGGTGCTCTCCGCCACCGGCACCGCCGAGGTCGACATCGTCGGCCACTCCCAGGGCGGCATGATGCCGAACTACTACCTCAAGTTCCTCGGCGGAGCCGACAAGGTCAACGCGCTGGTCGGACTGGCGCCCGACAACCACGGCACGACCCTGTCCGGCCTCACCGCGCTGCTCCCGTACTTCCCCGGCGCCGAGGACCTGATCAGCTCCAAGACCCCCGGCCTCGCCGACCAGATCGCCGGATCCCCCTTCCTCACCGGGCTGAACGCGGGCGGGGACACCGTGCCCGGCGTCCAGTACACGGTGATCGCGACGAAGTACGACCAGGTGGTCACGCCCTTCCGCAGCGGCTTCCTCCAGGGCACCGGGAACAACGTGCGCAACGTCGTCCTGCAGGACCTGTGCCCGCTGGACCTCTCCGAGCACGTCGCCATCGGGCTCACCTCCCGGATCGCCTGGCACGAGGCGCTCAACGCCCTCGATCCCGCCCACGCCGAACGGACCACCTGCGCCTCGGTCTTCGACTGACCGCCGCCCGGGCTAACCGCGGCCGGCCGTCGCCCGGCGCCGGGCCACCGCGAACAACACGGCCGAGCCGACGGCCAGCACGCCCGCCCCGGCGATCGCGATCGCCGGGGTGGCGCTGCTGCCGCCGGTCTGCGCCAGGTCGGCACCGCCGGCAGCGGGCGCGTCCGTCGCGGCCGCGCCGAGCGCGGTGACGCCGTTCGTCTTCGGGTCGTCGTCGCCGTGGCCGTCGTGCTCCACCGAGGACCTCCCCTGACCGTCGGCGATCTGGCGGTCCGTCGGGGCCTTGGGCGCGGGGGCCTCGGCGGGGCGGGAGCCCGGGTCCGGCTCGCCACTCGGCTCGCCACCGGGCTTGCCGCTGGGCTCGGCACTGGGCACGGAGCTCGGGACGGTGCCGTTGCCGCCGCCCTTGCCGCCGCTGTTGCCGCCGCCGTTGCCGCCGCCGTTGTCCTTGCCGAACACCACGTCCGAGCAGGTGTAGAAGGCCTCCGGGCTGTCCGAGCGCTGCCAGATGCTGTAGATCAGGTGCCGGCCGGACTTGCGGGGGACCGTCCCGGAGAACACGTAGTCGCCGCCCTGCATGCCCGGGTCGGTGGCCTTCGCGAACGGCGCCGACTCCAGGTCCGCCCAGGTCAGCGGCTTCGACGGGTCGTAGCCGTCCTTCGTGACGTACAGCTCGAAGGTGCCCCGGTGCGGGGCGGTCCCCTTGTAGCGGAAGGTGTGCGGGCCGGCCGTCATCGGTCCCGCCGGCCAGTCGGCCCGGGGCAGGTCCAGGCCCCGGTACTTGTCGTTGCCGGCGGAGCACAGCTGCCCGTTGGGGATCAGCGACCGGTGGTGGCCCGCCGCGTTGGCGATGTTCACCGCGTTCCAGTCGTAGAAGGCCTGCGTCCCGCTGGAGGCCACGGCCGCCTTGCAGGCCGCCGACTTCGGGGACTCCGGCCCCTCCGCGTAGCAGGCCGCGACCCGGCTGACCGGGTCCGTCATGGATCCGTGGGCGGCCGCGGGCGCGGCCGGGCACACGGCCACCACGAGCGGGGCGAAGCCGGCCGCGGCGATACGGGTCAGGATGCGGAGGCGGTGGCGTGCGGGCATGGCGGCTCTCCTCGGAGCGGGCGGCGGAGCCCACGGGGCGGGGGCCCCGCGGTGGCGGACGGGCCGGGAGCCGGGCGGTACGGCGCCGCCCCCGTGGGCCCGGCCCCGCACGCCGGTCCACCCCGGCGCCGCCAAGCTAGCGGCCCGAACGGCCCGTTCCGCCCGCACGGAGCCCCTGCCCGAGATCCTTAGGCTCCGCTTAAGCCGGGGATAGGCAGGGCCTCAGGTGCCGGACGCTGGACGGCAGAAGCAGACGTGAGGCAACGGTTCGCAGCGCCAGTGGAAGCCCGCCGGAGCCCGACGAGCATTGCCGGCGCCGGCTCCCCGCCCGACTCCCTGGGCCCGAGCCTGGCAATCGGCGAAAGCCTCTCCACTGACCGCACCGATTGGGGCCCCGAGCCAGGGCTCCTGGGAAGCCCTACGACAACCCGAATGTCGCCAAAGTCCGTATCGGTGAAAGCGAACGAAACCAGAGCAGCCCCCGAGTAACATCGCAGCTCAACAAGCCTGCTCCCCGCACCCGCGGGGATGACCCCGCAGCTGGAGCATCCCGGCCGTGCCGCCAACACTGCTCCCCGCACCCGCGGGGATGACCCCGCCTCGGCCGGCGTATCGCCGGCATGCGAGTTCTGCTCCCCGCACCCGCGGGGATGACCCCGGCGCCGACGATGAGGCGGGCGAGGCAGGCAACTGCTCCCCGCACCCGCGGGGATGACCCCGACGGCGAACCGCTCAAAGAAGGCCCGGACGGCTGCTCCCCGCACCCGCGGGGATGACCCGGGCGACACCGCGGTCAACGCCGACGGCTTCGACTGCTCCCCGCACCCGCGGGGATGACCCCTGGCGTCCGCTTCACCCGATGGGCCCGCCACACTGCTCCCCGCACCCGCGGGGATGACCCCACGCCGCTCCGGCTGACGCACGGCGGCGCGAACTGCTCCCCGCACCCGCGGGGATGACCCCCCGTCCATGTCACCGAACGCGCGCTGCAGCTCCTGCTCCCCGCACCCGCGGGGATGACCCCTCCGCGATGACGTCAGTCAGGCGGCGCTTGTTCTGCTCCCCGCACCCGCGGGGATGACCCCGACGGCGTCACGGACGCCATCGCCGCGATCGGCTGCTCCCCGCACCCGCGGGGGATGACCCCGTCCGTCAGTCGATGGACGAGCTGACTCAGGCCTGCTCCCCGCACCCGCGGGGATGACCCCAGTCCGGCGGTGGTGGCGGTGGCCGTGGCGCTGCTCCCCGCACCCGCGGGGATGGCCCCGTCCGGCTCTTCGGGTGCGGCTTAGGGTTCGCGCAGATGGGCGGCGGCGCAGGCGAGGTTGGGAGCCGAACCACGCTCAGTTGAGGGTGATGCCGAACAGGTCGTGAAGGGCGTCGGCGCCGGGCGGGGTTACCCGGAGGGCGCGGCCGGTGCCGATGGGTTCGAGCCAGCCGGCGTCCATCGCGTGCGCGCGGAGCGCTGTGCCGAGGACGCCGGCGAGGTGGGGTCGGCGTTCGGTCCAGTCGAGGCAGCTGCGGACCAGCGGGCGGGAGCCGCGGCGCATCTTGTCCATGTCGATGCCGATGCTGACCAGCCAGGCGCGGCCTGGTGCGGTCACGGCCAGACCCGTGTCCTCCGTGACAACGCCGCGTGCCAGCAGGGCGTCCGCGAGGGCGACGCCGAGGCGGCCGGCGAGATGGTCGTAGCAGGTCCGGGCGCGCGCCTCAGCGCTGTGGCGGACGCTGTCACGCAGATTGCGCGGTGCGGGCGCGGAACCCGACTCCGCCGCGAACGCTGCCATGTCTTCGACCAGCGCGGCGGTGCCGGGCCCGGCCAGCCGCAGGTAGCGGTGACGGCCCTGGCGCTCCTCGACCAACAGGCCGCCGGCGACGAGCCGGGACAGCTGCTCGCTCGCGGTCGACGCCACGATGCCGACGTGGTGGGCCAGTTCGGCCGCGGTCCAGGCACGGCCGTCCAACAGCGCGAGGCAGATCGCGGCACGGGTGGGGTCGGCCAGCAGCCCGGCGAGCCGGGCCAGAGGTTGCACGGACATGGGCCCATCATGCCCCGGCCACGGTTCGGCGTGCGCCGAAGTTTCCCGCACCTAGCGTGGGTCGCATGACGACCTCCGACCCGTCCGTCCTCTCCTCTCGTGTCACTGCGTACGCCGACGCCCGTGCAGTGCTCGACCAGCCACTGCTGGTCCCCGAACCCGGCGCCGACGCGGCGGATGCGCCCGCAGGCTCCCTGGCCTGGCTGCGCGCCACTGTCGCCCGCTTCACTGGCGACGGGCAGACGCATGCCCGTCGGCGCGCCCACGCGGTGGTGGAGCTTGCGCGCCTGGACCCGCGCGAACTGCGCCGGGCGGCTGCCGGCTCGGTGGTCGGCGCGGACGACCGGCACACTGTCGTGCGCATCCTGGCCGAGGAGCTGGGTCTGCCGGGCCCGGACGCAGTGGCCGACGCAGCCATGTCCGTCTGTGCCGGATACTTCGGCAGCGACCTGACGCCCACCCAGGAGAAGACTGCCGACGAAGCCATCGCGTCACTCCTCGCCCGGACCGCTCAGGAGGACGGCGTGGAGGACCTGGAGGCGGCCGCGCAGCGGATCGGGCTGTTGGTGCAGGCGTGCGATGCGACCGCCCGATTGGCCGAGCACGCCCGCCGGGCCGCGCCGGACGGACTCCCACCAGGTGGCGCGGACGCCCTCCTCGCCGAGGTGCTGCGGCAGGACCCGCCCGTGACCGCGCTGCGCCGACGAGCGCTGGCCGACGTCCGTGTGGGCGCGCTGGACCTCCGGTCCGGGGAGGTGGTGCTGATCGACGTCACCGCCGTGGAGCCGGGCACCCCCGCCGGCGGCGACCATTCCGATCCGGACATCGGCGCCCATGATGATCCGGCCCCTCTCGCCTTCGGCGCGGGGCCGCACCGGTGCCCGGGCCGGGCCCAGGCACTGGCGCTCGCCGCCGGGATGCTGGAACGGGACGACCCGGCCGCGCAGGTCACAAAGGCGGTCGCACGTGTGCTGGACCTCGCCGTGACTTGGACTGCTTGGGACGGGCAACCGCTGGCGGCGGACGACCGCGTCTACACCCCGCACAAGGCGATCCGCCGGGTCGCCGACCATCTGGTGGACCATCTCGCCGAGTTGGAGGCCCGTCTGGCTGGCCAGGAGCCGCAGTCAGACCACTGGCACGCATCGGCGACCACCACACCGGCCGACCTCGCGCCGTTTACCACGGAAGACCTCGATGAGGCGCGCAGCCGCCTGGTCCGTCTCGGCAGGATCTGGGCCGACCGCCTCGGGGCGCTGAGCGACGCGCAGTTGGACCGCTCGCCCGGCCAGGGCTGGTCCTTCCGACGGCTCGCCGCACACGTCGCCGGCTCGCTGGACTACTACGCCGGGGCCGTCGGCCCTCTCGGCGCCGCCGCCAACTCCGAGGAGCGGGTATGAGCACCGTCAGCGCTTCCGCCGCCATCGCCTTCCGCGAACTGCACCACCGCCCCGGCGCGCCGATATTGCTGCCGAACGCCTGGGACCACGCTTCCGCAGCCGCGCTGGCCGTGGCCGGCTTCCCCGCCGTCGGCACCACCAGCCTGGGTGTCGCCGCTTCGGCCGGGCTGCCGGATGGGGCCGGCCGGACCCGTGCTGAGACGTTGCGGCTCGCGCGCCTTCTCGGCGGCGGGCCCTTCCTGCTCTCCGTCGACGTCGAGGGCGGCTTCAGCGACGACCCGGCCGAGGTCGCAGGCCTCGCGGCGGAACTCGCCGAGGCGGGCGCGGTCGGCGTCAACCTGGAGGACGGCCGCGCCGACGGTGGTCTCACCCCGCCGTGCCTGCACGCGGCGAAGATCACCGCGGTCAAGGCAGCCGTGCCCTGGCTCTTCGTCAACGCCCGCACCGACACCCATTGGCTGCGCGGGGGACACGAGGCGGAGACTGTGTCCCGCTTGGCGGCTTACCGGGACGCGGGCGCGGACGGCGTCTTCGTGCCGGGTCTGACCGATCCGGCGTCCATCGCAGCGGCGGTGAACGCGACCGCGTTGCCGCTCAACGTCCTCGCCACACCGCACGGGCCGTCACTCGCCCGCCTGGCCGAACTCGGTGTGCGCCGGGTCAGTCTCGGCTCACTGCTGTTCCGGCTCGCCCTCGGTGCGGCCGTGGACACCGCCGTCAGCCTGCGCGCGAACGGTGTGTTCCCGCAGACGCCCGCAGCCCCGGGCTATGCCGCGGTACAGAACCTGGCCCCACCCGGAAGCTGAGGACCCGACGGGCACCAGGCACACCGGTCTCGCCGCTTTACGCCGCACCGGACGTGGAGTGACGACGCTCCGTGACCGCCGGGGAGACCTGTGCCTGTGCTGCCGCTGCTGCAGCTGCTGCGGTTCGGGCGCTCCTACCAGGCGATCGCCGACACGACCTGCTCGGCGACCACCCTCCGCAACCGCCGCGACGAGTGGATCCGGCTCGGCCTCTTCGCCCGGCTCAAGGGGATCGCGCTGGAAACCTACGACCGGATCGTCGGGCTCAGGCTCGCCCAGATCCCCATCGACGGCTCCAGCACCAAAGCCCCCGGCGGCGGGAAGGTGGCCGGGCGCTCACCGGTCCACTGCGGCAAACAGGGCCTGCAGCGTCCGGGTATGACGGATGGTTACGGAATCGCCCTCGGCCGAGTCGTGGCCGGAGCGAACCGCCACGATTCTCCGCTGCTCGCTCCGGCCCTGGACCTGCTGGACGACCTCGAGCCGCTGCCCGACGACATCACGGTGCACTTGGACGCCGGCTACGACTCGGACGAGACCCGCATCGAACTCACCGCCCGCAACCTGCACGGTCGCTGAGGGGCCGCTTCCCTCAGGTGAGGAGGGCGGGCAGGCCCGAGGGGGCGAGGGCCTGGCGCTCCAGGGCGTCGAGGGCCCGGACCGCCTCCGCGGCCGCTTCCGGGTCGGTTCCCGCGAGCCCGCTCGCCTCGAACTCGTCCTCGTCCAGCCGCAGCACCGAGGAGCCGTCCGCCGACACCCACAGGTCCAGGTCGAGGTCCGCCACCCGGATCTCGCCGTCCTCCACCACGGCCGGGCGGGTGACGTCGCAGTACCAGCCCTTGAGGACCCCCGCGCCGGTGCGGACCTCCTTGATCGCGTACCAGCGCGTCCGCCAGAAGTGCTCGGTGAACACGTCGCCCGGCTCGAAGCGCACGAACCCGAAGTCCCGTACCCCGTCCGCCGCCCACGGGGCCCGTACGGTGATCCGGTCGCCGGTGTCGGCCACCACGTCCGCCGGGTAGCGGATCTTGGTCCGGCCCGCCTTGGAGAGGGCCACCGTCACCATCCCGCGCTCACCCATGGAGCTCCCTCACGAAGCGGACCTCGCTCGCGCCGACCTCGTACCCGAACCACCGGTTGATGGCCAGCATCGGCCCGTTCCCGGCGTCGTTGCCGGTGAAGGCCTCCCGGTAGCCGGCCGCGCGGGCCCGGTGCAGGGAGTCCGTCTTGGCGAGCTTGGCCAGGCCGCGCCCGCGGAAGCCGGGGAGGGTGCCGGTCATCGCCGAGGCGTAGCGGGTCTCGCCGTCGGTGCGGGCGGCGGTGAACGCGGCCACGGTCCCGTCGACGAGGACGACCGAGGTCAGTTCGTGGTCGAGCTCCGGGTCCTGCCAGGTGGTGCGCACCCAGTTCTCGTAGTCGTCCAGGAGGACCGGCACGTCGCCCGGCTCGTCCGCGGTGGCCGCCGCGTCCGCCTCGAACAGGGGGCGCGGCTCGCCGGCGAAGGCGGAGCCGGGGCGCAGCTCCACGCCGGGCGGGAGCTCCTGCGGGTACGGCGGCAGCTCGGCGGTGGCCAGGTCCAGTCGCAGGAAGTGCGCCGAACGGCTCGGACGGTACCCGCGGCGCTCGGCGTACGACCGCGAGGGGGCCTCGTCGGGCACCCAGGAGAACACCTTCACCGCACCCAGGGCCGCGACGTGCTCCTCGGCCGCGCGCAGCAGGGCCGTGCCCGCGCCGCGTCCGCGGTGGTCGGGGTGCACGTGGACGTTGGCGGACGACAGGCCCGGCTCGGCGCTGTCGTGGGCGACGGCGACCTGGGCGGTCCCGAGGACGAGGCCGTCGTCGTCCTCGGCGACCAGGATGCGGTGGTGCTCGTCGGGGTGGGCGCCGGCCAGTTCGAAGACGACGCCGCCGGCCGTGGAGATCATGAACGGCAGCGTGGCGCGACGAACCCGGACGACGGCCTCCACGTCCGACGGGTCACCGGGGTGGAGATCGCGGATCGATACGGTCATGGGGCGACGGTAGGTGCGGGGCGGGGCGGACGCCTCCCAATTTCCCGCCCCAATGGGAGAATCAGCCGTGTGACCTCGACGAACCTGAACATCCGGATCGACGGATCGGCCGGCGCCGCCGCCCCGTACGAGCAGCTGCGCGCCCAGATCGCCGAGGAGGCGAGGACGGGACGGCTGCCGGTGGGATTCAAACTGCCGACGGTGCGCGGCTTCGCGGAGGAGCTCGGGCTCGCGGCGAACACGGTGGCGAAGGCGTACCGGGTGCTGGAGGCGGACGGGGTGATCGAGACGCGGGGCCGGCACGGCACGTTCGTCGCGGCCGCCGGCGATTCCGCCGCGCGGGAGGCGGCCGCCGCGGCGCAGGCCTTCGCCGAGCGGGCGCAGCGGCTGGGCCTGACCTTCGACGAAGCGACCGCGACCGCCCTGGACGCCCTCCGCGCGCGGTACGGCGCGTAACGCCGCTACGGCTGGCAGGGCCGGAGCCGGGCGCTGAGGTGGTGCTCCAGTGGGAGGCCCATCGCCGCCATGTCCTGCTCGACCGACAGCTCGCCGTCGCGCAGCGCGTACCGGCGCCGCATGCCGGTGACCTCCTTGGCCCGGGGAGTGCTCGCCACGGTGTCCGTGGCGAGCTCGACCACCAGCTCGGTGCCCGGCGCGGTGCCCGTGCCGGCGCCGGCGTCGGTGACCGCGCCGAGATAGGTCTCGACGATGCCGGTGGGATGGGCCAGGACGACCTCCAGGGAGGCGTCGGGCAGTACCCGCCACCAGCCGCTCTCCCGACCCGACGGGCGCAGCGCCGTCCCCGCCCCGTCGACCAGCCAGGCGCGCGACTCGTAGCGCAGGAAGGGCCGGCCGTCGTGGCTGAAGGTGATCTCCTGCCGGTAATGGAAGCCCTGCTCCAGCGTCGGGTACTCGCCGCTCCCGCTGCCGTGCCAGCGGCCCAGCAGGGCGAGGACCGGCTTCAGCTGCGCGTGCGGTTCGGGGCCCTCGCCGAGGACGTGGCTGTCGGGGTACGGGTTCTCCTGCGGCGCGTCGGGCACGGTCGGCTCTCCTGATCCGGTGGTTCGGCTGCCCCGGGGCGCTGGGCGGACTACCGGCCCGCCGCCCCGGGACGCGGGTCCGGGCCCATTGTCACGGCCCTGCGGCCGCGCGGACGGGAGGCACCGCCGCGC
>NZ_JBHWJJ010000114.1:0-28000 GCF_042732005.1 Streptomyces sp. NPDC059851
GCTCCGGACCCGTGTCCGGGGCGGGGAGCCCGCCTTCTCGCGGCGCCGCGGCGGCGTCGCCGTTCCCGGGCAGCCGCGGCGCCGCGCCGTCACCCGAGGGCGACCGGGAGCCGGTGCACTCCGTAGATGTTCATGCCGGTGCGCAGCGGGACGTCGGCGGCCGGGACGGCCAGGCGCAGGGCCGGGAAACGGCGCACGAGGGCGGGCAGGGCGACGGACATCTCGACGCGGGCGAGTTGGGCGCCCAGGCACTGGTGGATGCCGTGGCCGAAGCCGAGCTGCCCGGTGGCCCTGCGGCGGATGTCGAGGGTGTCGGGGTCGGGGAAGCGCTCGGGATCGCGGTTGGCGGACTCGACGGACAGCGTGACGGTCTCCCCTGCCTTGATGGTGCAGCCGTCCAGGTCGATGTCCTCCAGGGCCACCCGGACCATGGTGTGGGCGACGCTGAGGTAGCGCATCAGCTCCTCGACGGCGCTGTCGGCGAGGCCCTCGTCGGCGCGCAGGGCGGCGAGTTGCTCCGGATGGGTGAGCAGCGCGAACGTGCCGTGGGCGAGCATGTTGGCGGTGGTGTCGAGTCCGGCGCCGAGCAGGAAGCCGCCCAGGCCCGCGAGTTCCTCCTCGGTGAGGTCACTGGCGGTCAGGTCACTGAGCAGGTCGTCGGTCGGGGCCGACCGCTTCGCGCGGACCAGGTCCAGCATGTACTGCTGCAGCCCCACCACGGCCGCGATCCGGTCCTCCTGGCTCACGTCCAGGCTCATGAGGGCGTGGACGTGGCGCTGGAAGGTCTCGCGGTCGGCGAACGGGACGCCGAGCAGCTCGCAGATCACGAGGGCGGGAACGGGCTGCGCGAACGCCGCGACCAGGTCGACCTCGGGGCCGCTGAGCGCCATGGCTTCCAGGTGGTCGGCGGTGATCTCCTCGACCCGCTCGGCGAGCAGGCGCATGCGGCGGGCGGTGAACCGGCCGGCGAGCAGCCGCCGGTAGCGGGTGTGCTCGGGGGCGTCGATCCCGGTCATGTCGCCGATCGGCGCCGGGGGCAGCGTGCCGTCGGGGCCGCCCGGTACGGGGAGGTGCATCAGCTCGTAGCGCGAGCTGAACCGGGGGTCGGCGAGGACGGCGCGGGCGGGGCCGTACCCCGTCACCAACCAGCCTTCGTGGCCGTCGGGATAGGTCATCCGGCTGACGGGGCGGTGTGCGCGCAGTGCGACCAGTTCGCGCGGCGGGTCGAAGGGACAGCCGGCGGGGCGGGCGGTGGGCAGGGCGGTCAGCGGTGCGTCGGTCACGGTTTCCCCCTGTGTGGACGGACGGCGGCGGCGATGACGTGGAGGGCGCCGGCGGACTTGCACGGTGTGCAACTCCTCGGCCCGCTCACCGTAGAACAGGAGTTGCACGCCGTGCAAGAAGGGGATTGAACGGCGTGCAAGAACTGCACTACCCTTGGCCCGTGCCCCGAGAGACCCTGAACCGCGACCAGATCGTCCAGGCCGCCATCGACCTGCTCGACGCCGAGGGGATCGACGGCCTGAGCATGCGCAAGCTGGGCCGCCAGCTCGGGTCGGCGCCCACCGCCATGTACTGGCACGTGGGGAACAAGGAGAACCTCGTCGTCCTCGCCGCGGACCGCGTGTGGGGAGAGATCGAGCGCCTGGACCCTGACGAGGTCGGATGGCGCGCCGCCGCGCGCGCCCTGGTGCACGCGGCCCACGACATGACGCTGCGGCACCCCTGGCTCATCACCGCCGTCAGCACGCACTTCGTCTACGGCCACGGCATGGCCGGACTCCAGGACCACAGCTACGCGATCTACGAGGCCGCCGGCTTCACGGGCCCGGACCTCGACTGGGCGGTGAACACCGCCTTCACGTTCCTGGCGGGGGCGGCCATCGACGACGCGGTCAAGGCGGCGATGGTGCGGGCGCGGATCCGCCCGGGTAGGGGCGAGGACGGCGGACCCGGCGAGGACGTCGTCACGTGGGCGACCGGGATCGCATCCCAGTACCCGCGACTGCGGGCCCGCCTGGAGGCGCAGGCGGACCTGGGCCCGGCCGAGGCGGCGCGCCGGAAGTTCGAGTTCGGGGTGGAGGCCATCCTCGACGGCCTCGAAGCCCGCCTCACCGCAGCGGCCGGCACCCGGGACGGCACTGACCCACGGTCAGCCTAGTCCTCGAAAGGTACGAACTCGGCGAGCGAAGTCCAGTCCAGGGGGCGCGTGATCGCGGCCAGGTGGGCGAAGGGATCCTGCCCAGCCGTTTGGAACCACATCACCGAGAGCACCGTATGCCCAGGCCCGTCAATGCCCTCGGGCGTGCACCACGACGTCAACCGTCTCTCGCGGCAGCCACTCCTCGACCCGCGCCTGCGCATCGGCCCGGAGCTTGTCGAGATCGTGCACGTACAAGTGCGGCGTCGCCGCCATCGCCTTCTCGATGCCCATCAGACGAAAGCGACGGTGGAGGTGTGGCGTCCCTTCGAGAATGCCTTCACGGTCGTCACTCACCGTGAGCGTGCGGAGCTCGGCACGTACGGGTCCCACTTGATAGCCACGCAACTCGTCATTCGTCATCCGGATCACGGCCAGAGGGTATGCGTGTCCGACGAGCGGACCAAACGATTTCCGTAACACGCCGTAGCATGTTCCGGGACATGAAGGACCGTCAGGGGGGTTCGTGGACATCGGCGCAGTGGTCATCGCGGTGGCGGGCATGGCCGGCACCTTGGGGGGAGCCTTCCTCACCCAGCGCGCCGCCGAACGGGCGAAACGCCGGGAGCTCGACCTGGTCCGGGACCAGGAGCAGACCCGCGACGGCCTGCTGTTGCGGCGCACCTGCTACGTGGAACTCAACCGGGACGCACGCCAGTTCACCACGGCGCTCAACCACCACCTGCACCTCGTACGCGAAGGCGCCGTCGAGGACGCCGACCGGCAGGAACTCGACGGGGCGAAGCGGGCCCACCGCGACCGGTACTCCGAGGCGCAGATGATCGCCCCCGACGAGGTCCTCGCCCGCGCGAGTGCGGTCAACCAAGCACTCAACGAGGTCTACGGCCGGGTCAAGCGCCTCGAACGCGGCGACGCAGTTGCGGCCGGGGACACGCTGGAGGCCGCGGCCGCGGCTCGGGAGGCGCTATGGGACCTGCTGCGGGACATGCGGGCCGCCATGCGCCGTGACCTCGGGGTGTCCCCCGAGCGGTGAGGACGCACCGGCGCACCGGCCGGCCCGGGTCCGCCGGGCTCCGCTTGACCCTCCCCTTACGTCAGGCCACAGGCTCGGTCCGACGGAACGGAAAGGTCGTTTCATGAGCTATTCAGTCGGGCAGGTGTCCGGATTCGCCGGGGTCACCGTGCGCACCCTGCATCACTACGACAAGGCACGACTGCTGTCCCCCAGCGACCGCAGCCCCGCCGGTTACCGCCTCTACAGCGACGCGGACCTGGCACGGCTCCAGCAGATCCTGTTCTACCGCGAACTCGGCTTCCCGCTCGACGAGATCCGTACGATCATGGCTGATCCCGATGCGGACGCCCTCGGTCACCTGCGCGAGCGCCACCGGTCGCTGAAGGAGCAGATCACCCGCCTGCAGAGCTTGGTGGAGGTCGCCGAGCGGGCCATCGAGGTGCAACAGACCGGCGTACGGCTCACCCCGCAGGAGCGGTTCGAGGTGTTCGGCGACGTCACGTTCGACCTGAGCTATGCGACCGACGCGCACCTGAAGTGGGGCGAGAGCGAGGGGCACCAGCGGGCCATGGCCCGGGCGGCCGCCCACACCAAGGAGGAGTGGCGCGCCCTCATGGCGGAGGCCGCGCACTGGCGGCGGTCGCTCGTCACGGCCTTCGAGGAGGGGGCGGCGGCCGACGGCCCCCGGGCCATGGACCTCGCCGAGGAGCACCGCGGGCACATCAGCCGCTGGTTCACGCCGTGCCCGCCGGAGATGCACTGCCGGATCGCGGACGAGTACGTCGAGGACGCACGCGCCTTCGCCCTCGTGGTGCCGGCCCCCGAGCAGCGGCCGGGGCTCGACCGCTACCTGCGGGACGCCGTCCACGCCAACGCGGGGCGGGTGCGGACACGATGAGGGTCCTCATCGCGGCGGCGGGGTCGTACGGCGACGTCGCCCCGTACACCGGGCTGGGGTGCCGGCTGCAGGAAGCCGGGTTCCGTGTCGCGCTGGCGGCGCCGGAGCAGTTCGCGGACCTGGTGGAGCGGGCCGGTCTGGAGTTCCGCGGGATCGTGGCCGATCCGAGCGGGGGGCCGGGCGACAACGGGGGGATGATGCGCCGGGCCGCCGCCTTCGTACGGGAGCTCGGTCGGGGCGTGGCGGGCCTTGCCGTGTCCGGCGGGCCGTCCGGCGGGGCCCGCGGGGCGGACGTGCTGCTGCTGTCGACCACGACGGCGCCGCTCGGCTGGCACCTGGCGGAGGCCCTGGGGATACCGGCGCTGGGGGTGTACCTGCAGCCGGTGGCGCCCACGGGTGGCTTCCCCCCGGTGGTCGCCGCCGGCCGCTCCCTCGGCCCGTGGGGGAACCGGGCAGCGGGCCGCCTCGCCCTGCGCGTGGTCGACCGCATGCACGCCGAGGCCGCACGGGAGCTGCGCACCACCCTCGGGCTGCCGCCGCGCGCCCAGCCTGCCGTGCGCAAGCGGCTGGACCGGGCCGGCTGGACGGTCCTGCACGGTTTCAGCTCCGCACTCCTCCCCCGCCCCGACGACTGGCGGGCGGGCCTGGAGGTCGTCGGCAACTGGTGGCCGCACTGCGCGGTGGACGCCCGGCTCCCGCCGGAGCTGGCCGACTTCCTGGACGCCGGGCCGCCGCCGGTCTTCGTCGGCTTCGGCAGCATGGCGGCCGGCGAGGGCGAGCGGCTCGGCGACATCGCGGTGCGGGCCCTGCGGGAGGCCGGACTCCGGGGCGTCCTGCAGGCCGGAGCGGCAGGCCTGCACGCCACCGGTGACGACGTCCTGGCCGTCGGCGAGGTGCCGCACCAGCTGCTGTTCCCGCGTACTGCGGCCGTGGTGCACCACGGCGGCGCCGGTACGACGGCTGCCGCGCTGCGGGCGGGGGTGCCCGCGGTTCCCGTCCCGGTCACGGCCGACCAGCCGTTCTGGGCCGGCCGGGTCGCGGCCCTGGGCGCCGCCACGGAACCGCTCCCGTTCAAGGAACTGTCCGCGCCCGCCCTCGCACGGGCGCTCCGCAAGGCGGTGCAGGAGCCGGGCCACCGTGCCCGGGCCGCAGCGGTCGCCCGACCGATGGCCGCCGAGGACGGGGCGGGCCACGTCGTACGCGAGGTGGAGCGCCTGCTGTCCGGGTGACGACTCCGGCCGTCACCCGGTGCCCCGGATCCGCGCATGGACGGGCATCGCTCCGGCCGGACGCTCAGCCGCGGCTCCGGCGGAGATCGAACGGGGGCCACCACCCGCTGCGGGCAGCGCTGTTGCCCGTGCGGGTGCGGTGGCCCGGTGGAGGGGGTGGGGCGGTCTTCCGGGCGGGCGCGGTGTCGGGCAGGATGCCCGACGCACCCGAACCCGTCCGGACCCGCCGGCCGCGGCGGCAGCCGGACCCGACCGCACCCCCGGAGGCCCGTGTGGCACGGCACGACCAGGCGAGGCGGGACGAGTTCTACCGCGACCCCTACCCCCGCTACACCCGCGCGCGCCGGGCCGAGGGCCTGCTGTACGTGCCGGAGGCCGACGCGTGGCTGGTGGCGCGCGACCGGGACGTGCGGGAGGTGCTCCGCCGCGCGGAGGACTTCTCCTCGGCGCACGCCCTGCTGCCGGACGTGCCGCTGTCGCAGGAGGCGCTCGGCGTGCTCGCGGGCGGCTTCGAGCCGCGGCCCACCGTCGTCTCCTCGGACGGGGCCGCCCACCGTCGGCTGCGGGCCCCGCTGACCCGGGGACTGTCCGCGGCCCGGGTCGCAGGGGTCGTCCCGTACGCCCGCGGTTGCGCGGAGGCGCTGGTCGAAGCCTTCGCCGCCGACGGGGCCGCGGAGCTGGTGGAGGCGTACGCCCGACAGCTGCCCGGCCAGGTGATCGGGCGGCTGATCGGACTGGACGCGGCGGACGTTCCCGCGGCCGTGCACGGCGGCTACCGGGCGGAGGAGATGGCCTTCCGCCCCCTGACGCCGCAGGCGCAGGCGGCCGCCGCCGAGGACGTGGTCGCCCTCCAGTACCTGCTGGACCGCCTCGCCCGCGACCGGCGCGCCCGCCCGCGCCACGACCTGTGCTCGGAGCTGGTCGCCGCGCTGGCCCCCGGGGAGGCGGAACTCACCGCCGACCAGCGCCACGAGCTGGTCGCCGCCCTGCAGAACCTGTTGATCGCCGGCTTCCTCACCACGAGCGCCCTCATCGCCACCACCCTGCTGCACCTGCTCTCCGACCGGCAGCAGTGGCAGATGCTCTGCGCCGACCCGGGACTGATCCCGGCCGCCGTGGAGGAGGGCGCCCGCTTCGACGCGGCCGTCCAGGCCTTCCGGCGCACCACCACCCGGCCGGTGACCCTCGCCGGGACCGAACTGCCCGCCGGAGCCACCCTGCTCGTGGCGTACGGCTCCGCCAACAGGGACGGGCAACGCTACGAGCGGCCCCGGGAGTTCGACGTCCGGCGCCCCGCGGACCGGAGCCACCTCGCGTTCGGGCACGGCCCCCACGGCTGCCCGGGGTCCCGGCTGGCGCGGGAACAACTGCGCCTGACGCTAGAGCTGTTGACCCGCAGACTGCCGGACCTGCGGCTGGCCGGGGACCGCCCGCCGCCGCGGATGCGCCCGACCCTGATCCACCGCTCACCGGAGGCACTGCACGTGGCCTGGTAGGCGGTCCGGGCGGCCGCCGGTGCGCGCGCAGCCGCCCAGTGAACGGACGTCGCCTCCGTCAGGCCGTGGTGCCAGCACGGGGCAGCCGGTCAGGCCTCGAAACGCCAGTGCTGCCAGGCGTACGGGCCGCAGTTGCGGAGGTTGACGCCCGCGTGTTCGTTCGGGTCCCCGTGGTTCTGGATGCTGAGGCACTGGTTGTTGACCTGGGTGCGCAGCCAGGCGCCGTCGGTCCGCCACTGCCGGTTGGGCAGGCCGTGGCAGTCACCGACCGCCTGGGCGGCGGCGTCGACCTCACCGTTGCGGACGTCGAGGCAGTGGAGTTCGGCCAGGTTGCGCAGCTTGCCGGCGTCCCAGTACCAGAGCTGGTTGCCGGTGCCGCGGCAGGTCTGCACCTCGACGTTGTCGCCGTTGGGGGCCAGGCACTTGGCGTTCAGGGCCGTGACGATCCGGAAGGTGTTCGCCGCGTGGGCGGGCGGCGCGGTCACGAGGAGGGGAACGGCGGCGAGGCGAGCGCGGGAAGGCCGCGCAGCAACTTCTTGATCGTGATCGTGTGTGTACCGGGCCCGGCGGCCGGCGACAGGCCGGCGGCCGCCAGCTCACCCGGACGGGCGAGCACCTTCACCGCAGAAACGATCAGGTGTCCCAGGCCCCGGCGCAACGGGAACCCTGGTCGGGGGCCGTGCCGTTGCTTCCCGGTCCCCTTGATCGTTCAGCGGCTGACGGGCGGTGATCGGTGGAGCGGGGCGAGGGGTTGTGGTGCGGGTGCGGCGCAGGGCGGTCCTGAAGGCGGTCTCCGGTGGTGTGCTGACGGCCCTGCCGGCCGCGGTCCCCCCGACAGGGGCGGCAGCGGCGGCCGACGGGGCTTCGGGGGCCCGGGCCGCGGACGGGGATGCGGTCCGGCTCCGGTTCACGGCCGCGACCAACGGCGCGGCGACCGCGACCGCCTCGGGCGACCGCGTCATCGCCGAGGTGCAGAACGTCCTCTGGTCGGTGCCCCCGGACGGCGGTGCCGCGACCCCGCTCACCCCGCCGGACCTGGAGCCGTGCCGTCCGGTGTTCTCCCCCGACGGCCGCCAGGTCGCGATGAGCGCCTACCGGGGCGGGGCCTTCCACATCTGGGTCATGCAGCCCGACGGTTCGGGCCTGCGGCAGCTGACCGACGGCATGTTCGACCACCGGGCGCCCGCATGGGCTCCCGACGGGCAAACCCTCGCCTTCTGTTCCGAGCGCGGCGGCGATCCGGTGGCGGGCAGCCCGTACCGCATCTGGACGGTCGGCGTCCGGGACGGGCAGTTGCGCCGGCTGACCGGGCTGCCCGGCCAGGACGGGCCCGACCGGGCGGCGCAGTGGGAGGACTACGACCCCGCCTGGTCCGCGGACGGTACGCGGGTGCTCTTCGTGCGGGGCACGGTCGCCGGGGACGCCCTCACCGCTCGGACGCTCGCCTCCGTCCCGGCCCGCGGAGAAGGTCTGGTACGGGTCGAGCACACTGCCGTCGAAGGGAAGCTGCTCGCCCCGTCGTTGTCCCCGGCCGGGCGGACGGCGTGGCTGTGCGCGCTGCCCGGCCCGCGGCGGGCCGAGGCGATGACCCTGTTCGTGGACGGCCGGCCCGTCCTCCTCGAAGGGGACCTCGCCCCCGCTCCCCCGCGCTGGATCGGCGACGACGACCTGCTCGTCACGCTCGACGGCCGGTTCCGAGTGATCCGCCCCCACCGGGACCACATCGGCCGCGAGATCCCCCTCGATGCCGTGCTGGAGGTGCACCGGCCCCGGCCGCGACTCAAGGACTACGTCCTGGACGCCGAGCGGAGGCAGCCGGTCCGGGGGATCCACCAGCCCTGCCTGTCACCCGACGGCCGCACGGTGGCCTTCGCCGCCCTCAACTCCCTGTGGACCGTACCGACCGGTGGCGGAGCCCCCCGCCGGATCCTGCGGCCGCCCGCCACCGCCTACGTGCAGGGCCCGGTGTGGACCGCGGACGGTACGGGCCTGGTCTACACCGACGACCGGTCCGGGCTGAACGCGGTGCGCCGCCTGGACCCGGCGACCGGCCGGGACACGGTGCTCGCCGCCGGCGGCCGCGTCTACGGCGTCCCCTCCCCGGACGGCACCCGGCTCGCGGCCCTGGACCTGGCCGGCCGGCTCCTCGTACGCGACCTCGCCACCGGCACCGACACCCCGCTGGTCGCGGCGCTCGGCGGGGGCGGTCTACCCGGCCGGCCCAGCTGGTCGCCCGACGGCCGGTACCTCGCGCTCTGCGACCGCAACCGGCTGAGCCGGCGCTTCCGGGAGGGGTACAACCTCATCCGCATCGTCGACACGCGCACCGGCAGGGACCGGCTGCACGCGCTCGCCCCGCACGCCTCGCTCTCCGACCGCTACGCCAGCGGGCCCGTCTGGTCGCCCGACGGCCGCCACCTCGCCTGCGTCAGCGAATCGGCCCTGTGGCTCCTGCCGGTGCACGCCGACGGCAGCCCCTCCGGCACGGCCCGCAGGCTCACCGACGAACCCGCCGACCATCCGTCGTGGTCGGCGGACTCCCGCACGCTGCTCTACCAGTCGGGGGCCCGGCTGCGCCTCCTCGCGTTCGACGCGGACGGCCGGACCGCCGGCGCACCGCGTACCGTGCCGGTCGTGCTGTCGTACCGGCGGCCCGCGCCCGTCGACACGGTCGTGCACGCCGGGCTGCTGTGGGACGGCACGGGGGCGGCGCCCCGCTCCGACGTCGACGTCCTCGTCAGCGGCGGTCGGATCACCGCCGTCGCACCGCACCGCCCGGCGCGGACGCGTCGGGCCGGCCGGTTCGTCGACGCGTCCGCCGCGACGGTGCTACCCGGCCTGTGGGACGCGCACGTGCACGCGTACCCGTACACGTACGGGGCCCGCCAGGGCCTGCTACAGCTCGCGTACGGCGTCACCACCACCGTCTCCCTCGGCGGCTCCGGCCACGAACAGGCCAGGCTGCGCGAGGACATCCGGGCCGGTCTGCTCACGGCGCCACGGCTGCTGGCCGGCGGGGAGCTGCTCGACGGACCTCGCGTGGCCTACAGCATGGGCCGCGCCCACCGCACCCGCGAGGGCTTCGCCCGGACCCTCCGGCGGGCCGAGGAGCTCGACTGGGACCTCGTCAAGACGTACGTGCGCGCCCCCTACCGGCAGATGGAGCAGGCGGCCGCCTTCGCCCACGAGCGGCTGGGTGTCCTGGCCGGATCCCACCTGTGCGCGGCCGGGATCCAGTCCGGGCAGGACCTGACCACCCATCTGGTCGCCACCGAGCGCGCCGAGTACGGGCACGGCGCCACCCCGGGCGGGCTCACCCACCAGGACACGGTGGCGGTCTACGCGCACGGCGGCTTCGACCTGATCGCCACCCCGTTCACCGCGCTCCCGCTGCTCGGCGCCGACCCGGCGACGGCGGCGGACCCGCGGGTGACCGCCCTGATGCCGCCCTGGGACGTCGAGGCCGTACGGGCGGCCGCGGCGCAGCCGCCGACGGCCCAGCAGCTCACCGTCCTGGAGCGGGAGGTCGACACCTACCGGCGGGTGCTGCGGGACGGCGGCCGAGTGGCACTCGGCACGGACGCCCCTCTCGTCCCGGTCGGCCTCCACCTGCACCTGGCCCTGCGGGCACTGGTCCGGTACGGGCTGACTCCGGCCGAGGCGCTGACGACGGCGACGCGCACTCCGGCCCGCGTGTTCGGGGTGGCGGAGCACCTCGGCACGGTGGAGCCCGGTCGGCTGGCCGACCTCACCCTCGTGGACGGCGACCCGTTCACCGACTTCGCCGTTCTGATCCGCATCCGGGCGGCGATGCGGGGTGGGGTCCTGTTCGAACGCCGCGCCCTGGAGTCGACGTTCGCGGAGACGGCCGGCCCGGCGACCCGCGACGCCGGATCCGCGCGGCCGGGTTCGGAGGGGGATGCGGGGTCGCAGGAGTGGCTCGCGGTGACCCGCCAGATGCTGCGGGACGGCTGCTGCTCCGTGTGACGGGGTCAGCCTGTTCTACGGGCGGACCGACGCGCCTTCGGTCAGGGGGAGCCGGCCTTCGTGCGCCAGCCGGGCGGGCGGCCGGTTCGGATCCAGTCGCCCCAGCCGAACGTGGCGACGTGGGCCCGGCGGACGTCCGAGCGCAGCGCCTCGCGCACTGAGTGGCGTTCTTTGCCGTGAGCCTCCGGGTTCGGGCTTCGTTCGACGCGGGGCGTCACGACGGCGAGCCGAGGGTGTCGAGGAAGTCCCGGACGGCGCGGGCGAAGCCCTCCGGGTCGCCGACCTGCACGAAGTGGTCGGTCTCCAGGGGTCGGTACGCGGTCCGCGGGCGCCGGGCGACCATGTCCCGGGCCTGCTCGGGGGGCAACACCTGGCTCTTCAGCCCGTGGACCAGCAGTGCGGGGCACTCGCCGGCGAGCCACTGCTCCCAGTGGTCGCCGTGTACCGCGTTCTCGGAGTCGACGGTGTCCCGGGGGTGGAAGGGCAGCCGCCAGCCGCTGCCGTCGGGCAGGGGGCGCAGGGCCGGGGCCACGATCGGGCCGACCGGGCCGCAGGCGGCGATCAGCTCCTCGCGGGTGGCGGCGGTGTAGGGGAAGCCGAGAACGAAGTCCAACGGGCCGGTCCCTGTGTCGGGGAGCTCCACCGGGGCGTCGACGTCGATCAGCGCCCCGACGAGTTCGGGGTGCTCGGCGGCGAGGTGGTAGGCGTTGATGCCGCCGAGGGAGTGGCCCAGGACGACGACCCGGTCCAGGCGGAGGTGGCCGAGCAGGGCGACGAGGTCGGCGAGGTAGCCGGCGCGCCCGTACTCGGGAGCACGGTCGGAGTCGCCGTGGCCGCGCTGGTCGGGGGCGATGACGCGCCAGGCCGGTCCGAGGGCGGCGGCGAGCGGCATGAAGGAGGCGCCCTCGGAGAGGTGGCCGTGCAGGGCGAGGAGCGGGCGGCCCGGGCCGCCGAAGTCAAGGTAGGACAGGGTGCGGCCGTCGACGGTCAGTTCGGCGCGTACGGGCTGGACGGGCATGTCGGCACTCTCCGGTCGTGTGGTTGAGGAACAACGAGATCAACTATACAAACGTTCCATACGAGCGTTCGATACGCCTGTATGGATTCGCGGCCGAGACGCCGGTCGGGCCTGCCGGTCGCAAGGCGGCCGAAACGTACGTGAGTTGGCAAGATCCGGGCCTGTTCGCGCCTCCCCCGCCTCCGGCCAGGGCACCAGCCTCGCCCTGGTCGGCGCGTACGTCCTCGCCGGCGAACTGGCCGCGGCGCGCGGCGACCTCGCGGCGGGCCTGGCCGCCTACGAGCGGGAGATGAGGCCGTACGTCGAACGGAACCAGGAGTTGGGCCCCTCCAACATCAAGCGCATGGTGCTGCGCACCGCGGGCCAGGTGCGCGTGTCGATGGCGGTGCTGTCGCTGCTGGACCGGCTCCCGGGCAAGGAGCGGCTGCTGGCCAGGGCCGTCGAGCCGGTCCACCGGGCCGCGACCGCCATCACGCTCAAGGAGTACGAGCACGCGTAGGCCGCGGGAGCGCGGCCGCGAGTGCGGGCGCGGACCGACCGCTACGGGCGGCCGGCGGCGAGTTGCTCGCCGAGGGTGCTGCGCCGGTACAGGACCTGCCGGCCCTGGCGGGCCCGGGTGAGCAGCCCGGCCGCGTACAGCACGCGCAGGTGCTGGGAGACCGCGCTCGGCGTGACCCGCAAGCGGCGGGCTAGCTCGACCGTGGCCAGCGGCTCCCCGAGCAGACCGAGCAGCCGGGCCCTGGGCGCGCCGAGGAGCGGTACGAGGGCCGGCGCGGCTCCCGGCCCGGCGGAACCGACGGCCGGGAAGGGCCCGGACGCGTGCGCGTGCCCGGGCCCGGGCGCTTGGGAGGCCGCGGGCGCGGGTGCCCAGAGGGTCGCCACCCCGCGGCTCGGGTAGAGCAGCGAGGGAGCCTCCTCCGGGCCGACGGGCGGCGCCGGCTTGTGCGCGAACACGCACGGAACCAGCAGCAGGCCACGGCCGGACGCCTGCGCCTGGTACCCGCCGATGGTCCGGTGGATGCGCAGGACGCCGCGCGACCCGTCGTCCTCCCAACACAGTTGGGGGTGCATGTCCTCGAAGAGCAGGCGGGCGCCGCCCCGGGCCAACCGCCGCGCCCGGTAGGTCATGTCGGCCTCGGCCACCATCCGGATCTGCGGCCAGACCGGCTGGACGGCGATCTCCCAGTACTGGTGCAGGAGTTCGCAGATGCGGTCGCGGAGGGCCGTGACGCGCGCGTCGCCGCGGGCGGCCGGCGCGTGGACCGCCGCCCGCAGCACCTCGGGGAGCGGATCGGGTGCGTGAGCGGCCAGCAGATCGCGGCGGACCAGCTCCGGCGGGGTGCGCCGGACCACGGCCAGCTCCTCCGCGAAGGCCGGCTCGAAGGCCGCGGGCCGCGGGGTAAGGAAGTCGGGGAGGGTGAGGCGCTCCGCGACCAGGGACATCAGGAGGCCGGTGTCGAGGGCCCCGAGCCGACCCAGGACGGACCTGCGCCACGGCAGGTGCAGCGCGGACACGCCCGGATCGCGCAGGATGCGCAGGCTGAGGACGGTCTCGCTCAGGGGGGAGACGGCGAACCGCGTGTCCGCGAGGTCCTCGACACCGAGCTCGAAACTGATCATTAAGCAGTACGCTACATCAGTTGGCAGGGGGCGTCCCGTGCCGTGGACTTCCCTCCATGACCTCCCCCATCGCCAACCCCCTGCCGGGCGCGCCCCCCGGGGCGGCCGGATGAGCCGCCGTCTGGTGCTGGTCCTGGCCGTGACCTGTGCCGTGGCCGTCGGCAACCTGTACTTCCCGCAGGCCGTCGGCCCGCTGATCGCCGACGGGCTCGGCGTCCCGCCCGACCGGGCCACCCTGGTGGTCACCGCCACCCAGATCGGCTACACCGCCGGAATGGTCCTGCTGGTGCCGCTCGGTGACCGGATCCGGCACCGCTCGCTCCTCGTCGTCCTGTTGTCCCTGACCGGTCTGGCCCTGCTGGGGGCGGGCTGCGCCCCGGCCCTGCCCCCGCTGGTCGCCGCGAGCGCACTGGTCGGGCTGACGACCGTGGCCGCGCAGGTCATCGGTCCGCTCGCGGCCGGTCTGGTGGCTCCCGACCGGCGGGGGGCCGTGCTCGGGACGCTGCTGAGCGGGTCGACCGGGGGCATGCTGCTGGCCCGTACGTTCAGCGGGGTGCTGGGCGAGTGGCTGGGCTGGCGGGCCCCGTACCTGGTCGCCGCGGTCGTCACCCTGGTGCTGGCGGCGGTCGTGCGGTACGCGGTGCCGGACACGGTCCCGGCCGCCTCCGCGACCGGCAAGCCGTACGGCGCGTTCCTGGCGGAGCCGCTGCGGCTGCTGCGGGCCGAGCCTGAACTGCGCCGCTCCTGCTTCTACCAGGCCGCCGTCTTCGGCGGGTTCTCGGCCGTGTGGACGAGCCTGGCCCTGCTGCTGACCGGGCCCGGCTACGGGATGGGGGCGCAGGCCGTCGGCCTGCTGGCCCTGGTCGGCGGGGTCACCATGCTGTGCACTCCGATCGCGGGGCGGCTCGTGGACCGGCACGGCCCGGACCGGGTGAACCTGGTCTCCCTGAGCGGGGTCCTCGTATCGGCTGCCGTCCTCGCGGGCGGCGCACTCGGCGGCCCGGCGGGCCTGGCCGCGCTGATCGCGGGAACCCTGTTGCTGGACACGGCCATGCAGTCCGGGATGGTCGCCAACCAGTCGCGGGTGTACGCGCTGCGCCCGGACGCCCGCAGTCGGCTCAACACCGCCTACATGACGTGCGCCTACTCGGGCGGCACCGCGGGCTCCTGGCTCGGGGTGCGCGCCCACACCCAGTTCGGCTGGCCCGCCGTCTGCGCGCTGCTCGCCCTGCTCGCCGGCGCGGCCCTGGTCCGCCACCTGTCCGCGCACCGCGGCCGGCCCGGCCCGACGGACGGCGCGCACGCACGCGCCGACGGCGTGCGCGGCAGGTGAACGCGGCCCCCGGCCCGTCGGGCGAAAACCGCTTCCGGGCGGCGGACGGCCCCCCTACCCTCGCCCCGTGATCAATTGGACTGCCATCGAAGAAGCCGACTACGCCGTACCGGACGGCCACGACCTCGAAGAACTGGTGGGCGCGCTGTCCCGCGCCCTGGCCGACCCCGATCCCGAGGTGCGGGACGGAACCCCGTACGGGGTGCTGCGCACGTGGATCGGGCGCGGGGTGATCGCCGCCCCGCGGCGGCACGCCCTCGGCGACGAGATGGCCGCCCGCTTCGGCGACCCGGAGGTCCAGGCCCGCACCTTCGCCCCGTTGGTGCTGGACATGCTCGTCACGAAGGGCGACTTCGCCCCGGCCTGGGTGGACGCCTTCGCCCGCTGGTACCCGGCCGAGTCGGATCTGCGCGGGTACCACGAGGAGCTCGGCTGGCTGCACGCCGTGGCCCACGGTGCGGACCTCCTCGGCACGTTCGGGCTGCGCCCCGAGGTGGCGCCGGCGCGCATGCTCGACCTGGCCGCCGAGCGCCTGCTCGCGCCGACGCCGTACGTCTGGGAACAGTTGGAGGACGACCGGCTGGCGATGGCGATCGCGCGGACCCTGACCCGGAAGGACCTCACCGAGGAGGCGGCCACGGGCTGGCTGGAGCCGATCGCCGCGGACCTGCGGGCCCTGGGCCGCGGCCCGACGCCCGCCCGGGTCTCCAACTGCCTGCGCACGCTGCGGATGCTGTACGTGCTGACCGACCGCGGGTCGCGCCCCGCACCGGACGCGGCGCCGGTCGCGCTCGCGCACCGGGCGGCGCTCAAGGAGCGGCTCGCCGAGGTACTGGACACGGTGTACGCCCGCTGATGCCCTCCGCGGCGCCGGTCGCCGCTCTCGTCCCCGGGCCCGGCCCCTGCACGCCCCGCGTTGCAGGGGCTACCCGGCCGCGCCCGGGGTCCTTGCGGTGCGCCGGAAGGCGCCGGCGCGCGCAGCAGCGACGGCCGCCTGCGCGGCCCGGCCCGGCAGGGCGGGGTCGGGTGCGCTGCGCAGCAAGAGGAGTTCGTGGTAGAGGGGGGCGGTCGCGGACACGAGGAGGGCACGGGGGGCGGTGCCCGCGGGGACTTCGCCGCGGGCGGCCGCGCGGTCCACGACCGCTGCGCAGCGTTCGTAGCGGTTCTCCCAGAACCGGCTCAGCGCGTCGGCGGCTCCCGCCGAACGGAAGGACGCGGCGATGAGGGCCGCGGTCAGGGTGTGGCCGGCGGCGAGCGCGTCGTACACCTCCCGGTTCAGTTCGGTGAGGTCGCCCTCCAGCGAGCCGGTGTCCGGCGGCTGCCAGGTGTCGTCGGCCGCGGCGTCGAGGATGTCGGCCAACAGGCCTCCCACGTCGCGCCAGCGCCGGTAGACGGTCGTGCGGTGGACGCCGGCCCGTTCGGCGACGGCGTCCACCGTCAGGCCGTCGTACCCGGCTTCGAGCAGGAGCGCACCGACGGCCTCGACGACCTGGGCGCGGACGCGGGCGCTACGACCACCGGTACGGCGGCGGGCAGTTGGCCCGGAAGAGGCGCTTGCGGGGTTGCTGGAATCCATGGCAACATCTTAGTGCAACATCCGTCGCGTTAAGGAGTTTTCCGTGCTGATCTTCCGCAGCCCGCGCCGCACGTCCCCGCACCCGCACGCCTCCGAGCCCCTGGAATCGCCCTATGACTGCACAGCTCACCGCCCTTGACGTCAGCAAGTCCTACGACGGCCGCCCCGTCCTCGACTCCGTCACCTGCTCCGTCCCCTCCGGTGCCCGGCTGGGCATCGTCGGCGAGAACGGATCCGGAAAGTCCACGCTGCTCCGCCTCCTCGCCGGCGCCGAACGCCCCGACCGGGGCGAGGTCATCGCCCGGGCCGACGGCGGCATCGGCTACCTCGCCCAGGAGGAGCACCTCCCCCCGCACCTGACCGTCCAGCAGGTGATCGACCGGTCGCTGGGCGAACTGCGCTCCATGGAGCAGGAGATGCGCCGCCTGGAGGCGCGGATGGCCGACTGCGGCGACGACCCCGCCGTACTCGCCGCGTACGCCGACCTCCTCACCACCTTCGAACTCCGCGGGGGGTACGAGGCCGACGCCCGCCTCGAACGCGCCCTGCACGGCCTCGGCCTGGTCGGACTGGAGCGCGACCGCACGGTCGCCGGGCTCTCCGGCGGCGAACAGGTCCGCCTGCGCCTCGCCTCCCTGCTGGCCGCCGCACCCGAGGTGCTCCTGCTCGACGAGCCGACGAACCATCTCGACGCCGCCGCCCTGACCTGGTTGGAGGACCATCTCCGCGGCCGGCGCGGAACCACGGTCGTCGTCTCCCACGACCGCGTCTTCCTCGAACGGGTCACCACCGCCCTGCTGGAGGTCGACGGCGACCTCCACACCACCACCCGCTACGGCACCGGCTACGCGGGCTACCTCGCCGAGCGGGCCGCCGAGCGGCAACGCCGGGTCCAGGCGCACCAGGAGTGGCAGGCGGAAGTGGCGCGGCTGCGCGACACGGCCGCCACCACCGCCCGCCGCGTCGCACCGGGCCGGGCCATGAAGGACGGCAACAAGATGGCCTACGACCGGGCCGCCGGCCGGGTGCAGCAGTCCCTGGCGAGCCGGGTCCGCAACGCCGAGGAGCGGCTGGGACGGCTGCTCGCACGGCCCGTGCCCGCCCCGCCGCAGCCGCTGCGCTTCACGCCCGCGCTGCACGCCGCCACCCGTTCGGGCGTCCTCCTGCAGGCCGACGGCGTGCAGGTCGACGACCGCCTCCGGCCCGTCGACCTGGGCGTCTCGGCCGGCGACCGCCTGCTGGTCACGGGCCCGAACGGCGCCGGCAAGAGCACACTGCTCGGCATCCTCGCCGGCGCCGCGGTCCCCGACCGCGGGCAGGTCGTCCGGCGCGGACGCGTCGGCCTGCTCGCGCAGCAGGCGCAGTCCGGCCCGGCCGGCCGTACGCTGCTGGCCGCGTACGCCCACGGGCGCGCCGGCACCGCCGAGGAACACGCCGAACAGCTCCTGGCCCTGGGACTGTTCGACCGCGAGCGGCTGCACGTACCGGTCGGTGCGCTGTCCGCGGGACAGCGGCAACGGCTGGCCCTGGCCCGGCTCGTCACCGAACCCGCCGACGTGCTGCTGCTGGACGAGCCGACGAACCACCTCTCCCCCGCCCTCGCGGAGGAACTGGAAGCGGCGCTGGCCGGCTTCGCCGGCGCGGTGGTCGTCGTCAGCCACGACCGTCGGCTGCGCGCGCAGTGGCAGGGCGCCCACCTGGAACTCGCGCCCGCCGCCTGCGCGGCCGTTGCCACCTGACACCACGTACCCCTGCCCCACCCCCTGCACCCGAACGAAAGGAACACCTCCACCGCATGCCTTCCCCGCACATCCGCACCTTCCCCGTGTCCGACCCCGCCTCCGGCCCGTACGCACTCGCGTCCGGCCCCGACGGTGCACTGTGGTGCACCCTCGTGCACACCGGCCGCATCGCCCGCCTGACCCCCGACGGTCACCTCGAAGAATTCGCGCTGGACTCCACCGGCTGCGGGCCCGCGATCATCACCCCCGGGCCCGACGGGGCCCTGTGGTTCACCCGCATGCGGGACGACCGCATCGGCCGGATCGACACCTCAGGGCGATCCCGCTCCTACGCCCTCCCCGCCACCGCCGCCGGGAACGGGGCCACCCCGTACGGCATCACGGCGGGGCCCGACGGCGCGCTGTGGTTCACCCGGGCCGGCGCCGACCGGATCGGCCGGATCGACACCGACGGCGAGGTGAGCGAGTTCCCGCTGCCCTCCACCGGCGGGTTCCCGGCCTTCATCACCGCGGCGGCGGACGGCGCCCTCTGGTTCACCCTGAACCGGGCCGGCGCCCTCGGCCGGATCACCGTCGACGGCCGGATCACCCTGTACCCGCTGCCCGATCCGGAGTGCGGGCCGGTGGGCCTGACGGCCGGCGCCGACGGGGCCCTGTGGTTCACCGAGATCAACGCGGGCCGGATCGGCCGGATCACCACCGACGGCGAGATCACGGAGTTCCCGCTGCCCGATCCGGCCTGCCGCCCGCACGCGATCACGGCAGGTCCCGACGGGAGCCACTGGTTCACCCAGTGGGCCACCGGCCGGGTGGCCTCCCTCTCCCCCGACGGCCGGATCACCGAAACCCCGCTGCCGGACTCGGGCAGCGAGCCGCACGGCCTCGCCTTCGGTGCCGACGGCGCCCTCTACACGGCGCTGGAGCACGGTGTGATCGCCCGCATCGCGTAGGCCTTGGCTCGTCCCCCGACTGCGCGCTCCGTCAACCCGACCTACGCTGATCGGGTGGCGCGTTCCTCATCGGAGGTGAGGCGATGTCCGGGTTCCGGAGGGTGGCCGCCGTCCTGGCCGCCGGGGCGGCGAGCACGCTGCTGGCGGGGTTCGCGGCGCCCGCCGGCAACGGCATCGAGGACGAGGGTGCGCAGGTGATCGTCGACCGGGCGCGGGCCGAACTGGCCGGCGCCCGGTCCGTGCGCATGGTGGCGCAGGTGCAGGACGCGACGGGGACCACGACCCTGGACCTCCACCTCGACGTGAACGGCAACTGCACCGGAAGCGTCGGACTACCCAAGGGCGGCGGCAGCGCGGACGTCGTCAAACGGGGTCAGGACGTGTGGCTGAAGCCCGACGACGCTTTCCTCCGGTCCCAGGTGCCCGGGCCGGCCGGCGACAACGCGATCGCCCTGATCAACGACCGGTGGATCCACGGCAACGCCGGGAACGCCCTGCTGCGCGGGCTCACCCAGGTCTGCGACCTGAAGGACTTCCAGCGCACGTACGCCTCACGGCCGACCTCGGAGAAACTGACGAAGGGCGGCACGACCAGCGTCAACGGGCAGGCGGCGGTCACGGTCACCGGACGCGACGGCGGCGACACGGCCACGTACTACGTCGCCACCGAGGGCGAGCCACGCCTGCTCCGGGTCGAGGGCGTCGAGAGCGGCCAGCGGGGCCGCGCCGACTTCTCCGCCTACGGAGAGCCCGTGCCGGCCAAGACCCCGCCCCCGGAGCAGTCCGTGAACCTCTCCGAACTCCAGTAGCCCCAGCAGGGCTCAGCGGTCGCTGCCCCAGCGCCAGACCAGCTCCCCGCCCTCGGGAACACCGGCCCACCGGGCGGCGGCCGCGTCCAGGCGGGGCCCGGTGCGGGCCAGGGCCTCCGGGCCGATGGGCGGGCGACCGACGCCCCGGCCCTCCGCGGGCAGCCCGCGCCACACGCGGTAGGCCCAGTTCACGGAGAGCTCCGCGGCCATCACGGCGTCCCCGCCGCGGCGGAGCACCTTCATGCCGGACCTGCGGTGCCGGCCCGGCTCGACCGTCTCGAAACCCTGGAACGTGGCTCCGCGGGCCATCGCGCCCCAGAAGCCGTCGTCGATGCCGAGGGCGGTCTCCACGACGGCGTGCACCAGGTCGTGCGGCATGGTGGGGCCGATCGGCTGGGCGGGCAGCCTGACGTCCGGGCCCTTGCGGGCACGGACGAGGATCTCGTGCTGGTTGTCCGGCAGCTTCCGGAAGGACATCTCCATCGCGAGGGAGGGTAGGTCGGGGGCGCCGCCCGCGCCAACGGGATTTCTGGGCCGGCGGCGGGCACCTGCGCGGACCGTCGGCGTGCACCGGCCCGGGTCCGGTCCGGGTCCGAGATCGGGCTCGGTACGGGCTCGGTTCGGGCTCGGTTCGGGCTCGGCTTCGGCTTCGCGCTCGGGTTCCGGCGGTCAACCGCGGTCCGGGCGGGTCGCGGTGACGAGGTAGTAGTCGAGGATGCGGCGCTCGTACGCCCGGAAGAAGTTCCGCGGCCAGGTGCCCGGCGCCCACAGCCGGGCCAGCCAGGTGTCCCAGCCCGTCCAGACCTCCGGTCCGATGGAGTGGGCCCGGGCGTCCGCGAGCCCGGCCGCGCCGAGGGCGTCGGTGAGCGCGGCCACCGGGCGGGCGATGTCCAGCCCGGTCTCGAACGTGTGCAGCAGTCCTGCGAGTTCGGCCGGCCGGTCGGGGGTGTCGTCCACGGTGAAGAAGCTGGCGACGGCCACCCGGCCGCCCGGTCGCAGCACGCGCGCCGTCTCGGCGGCGAAGGCGGGCAGGTCGGGGAAGTGCTGGGCCGCCTCCACGCTCACCACGGCGTCGAACTCGCCGTCCCCGAAGGGCATCCGCTCGGCGGCGCCCCGGACGAAGCGCAGCCGCCCGGGCTCCTCGCGCAGCAGGCCGGCGTGCGCGCCGCGCGCCCGCTCCAGCTGCTGCGGGTGGATGTCCATGCCGGTGACGCCGGCGGGCCCGTACTCCGCCAGGGCGAGCGCGCTGCCCATCCCGAGCCCGCAGCCCACTTCGAGGAGCCGCGTCCGCGCGAGCGGCGCGGCGGCGTCGAGGACCCGCCGGTACAGGTCCTGCTGGCTGCGGATGCGCTCGGCCTCGCCGAGGGGGGCGCTCAGGTCGATCGCTTGCCAGTAGCCGAAGTTGATGAACCCGCCGGCGAAGACGGACTCCCGGCTCAGGTCCGCCGGACCGTACGTCTCCGCGACCGCCGGCCGCATGGCCGGGTAGGACTCCTGGGCACCCTGGGCCACGATGTGACACCTCCTGGAACGCACGCCGTCGTGCCGACTCCGCCAGTCTGGCATCCCCGTGCACCCGTGCGGGCGGTCTCCGGCGTCACGGCCGGGGCGGAACGGGCCGCCGCGGAACCGGCCGTGCGGGCTCCGGCCGGGGCCGGAGCACCCTCATGTCGACGCCGTCTTGAACCTCAGGGGGAAAGAAGGGTCGTCGTCACCGTGTCGCAGGAGGAGCAGGGCGATGTCGTCCGTGCGGGGTCCGGCGTGCCGGGCGTGCCCGATGAGGTTGTCGGCCACCAGGTCCAAGGAGGCGTGGCGCGGGGTCCGGGCGAGGCGGGCAGCCGTCTCTCCGATGGCGTCCCCGATGTCCCGGCCCGGGGTCTCGACCAGGCCGTCGGTGTACAGGGCGAGGAGCGCGCCGGGGTGGAAGGGGACCTCGGTCGCGGTGTACGCCGTCTCGGGGTCGATGCCGAGCAGGAGCCCCGCCGGCAGGTCGAGCACCGCGGTCGAGCCGTCCGCGCGGCGCAGCAGGGGCGGCGGGTGGCCCGCGGTGGCCAGGCTGGCCCTGCGGCGGGTGAAGTCGATGTGGACGTAGAGGCAGCTGGTGAACAGGCCGGGCTCGAGGTCGGTCAGGAGCCTGTTGGTCCGGGCGAGGACCTCCGCCGGCGGTGCGCCGGCGGTGGCGTGGACGGCGGTGCGGACCTGACCCATGAGGGCGGCGGCGTTGACGTTGTGCCCCTGGACGTCGCCGATGGCGGCGGCGACGGTGGCGTCGTCGATGCGGATCAGGTCGTAGAAGTCGCCGCCGATGTCGAGGCCCTGGGCAGCGGGCAGGTAGCGGGCCGCCACCTCCAGCCCCGGAACCTGCGGCAGCACCCGGGGCAGCAGGCCCGTCTGCAGGCTGCGGGCCAGTTGGTGGGTGGAGTCGTACAGCCGGGCCCGCTCCAGGGCCTGGGCGATGAGGCCGGCGATGGCGGTCAGGATGGCGCGCTCACCGGGCGCGAACGTGCGGGGGTGGGAGTAGCCCAGGATGAGGGAGCCGACGGGCCGGCTGGAGGAGATCAGGGGCAGGAAGGCCCAGGCGGCCATGCCGTCCAGGACCATCGTCGCGGGGTAGGCCGCCAGCAGCTCGTCCGGGCTGCCGAAGAACAGCGGGTTGCCGGTGCGCAGGACGTGCGTGCGGGCGGTGTCGGCGGAGACGGGCACGCCGTCGAAGCGGGCCATGAGCTCGGCCGTGTATCCGCGGAAGCCGACGATGCGCAGCCGCTGCTCCTCCTCGACCAGCAGCGCCATGGCATGGGCGCCCAGTGCCGGGACGAGTTGGTCGGCGGCCTTGTCGACGACGTCCTGGGCGTGGGCGGCCTCGGTGAGGGTGGCCGCCAGGTGGATCAGCTGGTAGAGGGCGTGGGCCCGGCTCGGCGAGGGCTCCGTCTCGGCGGCCGGTGGGGCGGCGGAAGGCACCGGCTCCTCCGCGGTCTGGGTGATGCGGACGCTGAGCCCGCTGGCGTCCGGGTAGAGGTCGAAGCGCAGGCGGCGGCCGTCCGGGTGGTCGGCGAGGAAGCTCCGCGGCATCCGGCTGATCATGGCCGCCCGGTAGTGGTCCTCGATGGTGGGGTTGTCCATCCAGGGCAGCGCCTCCCACGGCAGGGCGCCCACCAGCCGGGAGACGGGCTCGCCCAGCAGGTCCGCCGCCCGCTCGGTGATGAAGGTGACCTTCCCGTTCAGGTCGAGGGCGCAGCTGCCCCCCGGCAGCCGCCGGATGAAGGCCAGGCCGGCCGCCGCCTCCACGGGTCCCGGAGTGCGCGGCGGGCGCGGCGCCAGGATGACCGGGTGGGGCGTCGGCTGGATGGCGCGGCCCTCGTCGGCGGCCCGGCGCAGGATGCCGGCGATCCGCCGCGCACCCGATTCGAGGACCTGCCGCTCCCCGTCGGTCAGGCGCGGACCGTGCGAGCCGGGCCACAGCAGAACCAGTCCGGCGCCCGTGCGCTTCTCCGCCGCCGCGCCGGACGCGTCCAGCGGGGTGGCGGCGAGCGCGAAGCGGTACGGCACGACCAGGCCGACCCGCGGGTAGCGGCGGGCCGTGTCCTCCAGGCCGCCCAGCCATACGAGGCGCTGTTCGCGGACCGCGTCGGCCACCGGGACCGGATCGTTGAGCCCCACACGGGCCCAGGGGCTCGCGAACTCGCGGGCGACGCCGACGGTCACCGCGAGGTGCAGCACCCGCCCGGTGGGCTCGGGCAGGTAGAGCATGCCGATGGACGCACCCGCCTCGGCGCAGGTCTCGACCAGCGCCTCCTCCATCAGCCGGTGGCCGGCACCCCGGTCCCGTACCGGTTCGTCTCCCACGTGACCATGGTCACCCCGGACCCACCCGCGCGCTCGGCCCGACCCGCCGCGCCGCCCCGGGCGCTCCCGCCCGCCCCGGGAACGGGCACGGGCCGTCGGCGGCCGGACACGGAGCGGGAGGGAGCGGGAGGCCGGGGGCGGTCCCTACGACCGGGCGGCGAAGGCCCTGGTGAAGGCCAGCGGGGCCTGCAGGACGGACGAGCAGGTGGCGTCGGCCTGGTTCTTCGCGCCGCCGGGGCACTGCTTGTCGCGGGTCCCCGACCACATGGAGAGCCAGCCCAGGCCCTTGCTACGGGCGAAGTCCGCGAGCTGGGTGGCGTCCTCGACCGTGAATATCTCGCTGGTCACGTCGTTGACGCCGATCATCGGGGTGACGGCGACCGTCTTCCAGGCCTCGGCGTCCGAGAGCCCGAGGACGCCCTTGATCTGGGCCTGGGTGGCGGTTGCGGCCTGGATCGCGTAGCCGCCCATGTCGCCGCTGTACGCCGGCCCGTAGTCCATCGCCATGATGTTGACGGCGGCGATGGACACGCCGTTGCGCTTGGCATTGGCGAGCAGGTCCACGCCCGGCTGGGTCAGGCCCTCGGGCATGACGGGAAGGGTGTACGAGACGTTGAGGCCGGGGTGCTTCTTCTGGAGCATGGCGATGGCCTGGGCGCGCCGGGTGTTCGCGGCGGTGTCGGGCAGGGCCGCACCCTCGATGTCGAAGTCGGCCTTGGTCAGCCCGTACGCGTCGATGACCTTGCCGTACGCGGCCGCCAGGTCCGCGGCCGAGGAGCAGGCCAGGGCGAGCTCGGAGCCGGCGGCGCCGCCGAAGGACACCCGGACGTCGCCGCCCTTGGCCCGCAGGGCCTGGATCTGGGAGGCGACGTGGTCGGAGCCGAGGGCGGTGACGCCGCCCCAGAGCGGGTTGCAGCCGCCTCCGGAGGTGATGAAGGCGAGGTTGAACTCCTTGACGCCGGTCTGGTCGGCCGTGCCGACGAGGTCGAAGGCGGGGTAGAGCGAGGTGTCCACGTACGGCGCGAACGGGGCGGCCTTCGTGGTGCCGCCCGGGGGGCGGGGCGCGGTGGGGGTGGGCTTCGCGGTCGCGGTGGCGGTTGCCGTGGCCGTGGGGGTGGGCGCGGTCGTGGGGCGGGTGGTGGCCGTGGGGCTCGGGGCGGTGGTGGGGCGGCCCGTGGGAAGGGGGGTGGGGCCGGAGCCGGCCGAGCACTTCTCCTTGTTGATGAGGCAGCCGGTGGGGTTGCCGGGGGCGCCGCCCTGTGCGGAGGTGACGAAGCCGACGGTGGTGGAGGCCCCGGGCGCGAGTCCGGCGGTGTCCCAGCGCGGCGGCTTGACGGTGACGTGCCCGCCGCTGACGGTCTTCTCGCCGTTCCAGAGGGAGGACAGGGCGGTCCCGGTGGGCAGGTCGAACTCCAGGGTCCAGTCCTTCAGGGGCTGGCTTCCGGTGTTGGTGATGACGTACTGGCCCGTGTAGCCGGTGTCCCAGCTGCTGGACTTGGTGAAGGCGGCGCCCACGGAGGCCGCCTGGGCGGTGCCGGTGAGGGCGATCGCGGTGCCGGCGACGGCTGCCGTCAGGGCGAGCGCCCCGGCCGCCTTGGCCTTGGGGCCGGCGGTGCGGCGGTGTGCGTTCCTGGTCATGACTGCCTGCCTCATCGGTGCGGGGATGGGGGACGGGGCAGCACGCTAGCGATCCGGAATCGGACAAAACGCCAGTTCGAGCGCGGGAGCCCGGTTCTTGAGGCCCCCTTAAGGAAGGGATCGGCCGGGGTTAACGAGCGTCCACCGGCAGGCCGACGATCCGGTCCGCGCGGGCGGTGGCACGTGTCGGGGCGGTACGACATCGGGCGTCTACGGAGGCGGTGCCCGGGGAAGGGTGGTTCGGTCGGGCGTGACGGTGCGGGAAGGGAGTGTGCGGTGACCGGAGACGAACGGGAGCGGTCCGGGTCGGGGTCGGGGCGGCGGGGGACGGTGTCCGCGGCCGAGTTGTTCGACGGTCTGGGACTCGACTACGAGCGTGCGTTCGGGCGGCTGCCGGCCCAACTGGCGGCGGTGGAGTGGCTGTCCGCGCGCCTGGCCCCGGGGGCGCGCGTCCTGGACGTCGGCAGCGGGACGGGGCGGCCGGTCGCCGACCGGCTGGTCCGCGCCGGCTGTGAGGTGACGGGGATCGACGTGTCCGGGGCGATGGTCGGGCTGGCCCGGGCGCAGGTCCCCGGGGCGCGGTTCGAGCAGTGCGACGTACGCGGTTTCAGTGCGCCGGAGGGGAGCTTCGACGCCGTCTGCGCGTTCTTCCCGCTACTGATGATGAGCCGGGCTGAGGCGTCCGCGGCACTGGAACGGATGGCCGGCTGGGTGGCGCCCGGCGGCTACCTCGTGTCGGCCACGGTGCCGGCCGATGTGGAGGGCGTCGAGATCGAGTGGATGGGGCGCCGGGTCGAGGTCTCCAGCTTCTCGACCGAGGAGTACCTGCGCCGGCTGCGCGAGGACTGCGGGCTGGAGGTCCTCCACCACGCCGTCTCCGGCTTCGAGCCGGAGGGGGAACTCGCGGCCCCCGAGGAGCACCTGTTCTGTTACGCCCGCCGACCGGCCGCCCAACGCTGAACGGCGGGGGCGCCCGGCGGGCCGGGCGCCCCCGGAGGAGGACGGGGCACGCGGCACGGTGGGGGGCGGGCCCACCGTGCCGTGTGGGTTCCGGCTGCCCGGGCCGGCGGATACAGCGGGCCGGGGTGGGCGGGTCCGGCCGTCAGGTGTTCGCCGGGTCGGGCTCCACCTGCCGGAGTTCGGCGAGCAGTTCGTTCCGCCCGGCCAGCATCTCGGTGAGGATGCGGCGGGCCGCCCGCAGCAGGTCGGCGACGTCCCCGCCGGCCAGGGCATAGGTCACCGTGGAGCCTTCGCGGGTGGACACCACGATGCCCGAACGGCGCAGGACCGCCAGCTGCTGGGAGAGGTTCGACGGCTCGACGTCGATCTCGGCCAGCAGGCTGCGGACCGGTTTGGGGCCGTCCTGCAGGAGTTCCAGCACGCGTATACGGACCGGGTGGCCGAGCATCCGAAAGAACTCCGCCTTGGCCTGGTACAGCGGCACCTGCATTCCCACGACGCTCCTGCTGCTCCTCGGTCCCGTTGCCATGTCCCGCGATCCCCACCACCGGACGACCTTCGTGTCCATCGTCCCGTCCCGTCGGCCCACGCGGAACCGAAGTTGACTGCTTTCGGATGTGCCGAGTTGAAGAAATTTGCAACTCATGGGCATGCGTGGGCCGGTCGGGGCGCTGCGTCTAGACCTCCAGATCCGCCTCGATGCGGCGCAACTGGTGACGGGCCATGGCCAGGTTGGAGCGGCCCTTGTCCAGCACGAGGTAGAGGAACAGACCGGATCCGCTGCGGCTCTTCAGCACCCGGATCAGGTGGTACTGGTTCCCGAGCGTGATCAGCAGGTCCTCGATCTCGTCCTGCAGTCCCAGCATCTCCATGGTGCGGACCTTCGCCCGGATGACGTCGGTGTTGCCCGCCGCGGCGACCCCGAGGTCCAGGTCCTTGCTGCCCCCCAGCGTGCCGAGGGCCATTCCGCTGGTGTAGTCCACCAGGGCCACGCCCAGCACTCCGTCGATCGAGGTCATCGCTTCCTTCAGTGACACTTCCACGTTGGCCATGGCCGTACCTCTCGTCCTGCGCTCTGCCGTTACCGGCACCGGATCTTCCGTAACGGGACGCTACCGAGCGACGGCCGCCGAGCGGGCGAATCCCCGGATTCGGCGAAAAACCATCGGCTTACGACGCGCGGGCGGGGCGGACGGCGGTGCCGCGCCGCCCCCGCGACCGGCAGTGCACCTCGTCTTTCGGGTTGATCCGGAGTCACCGGGGCGGCGTGCGGGGCCGGCCGGGAAACCCCTGCCGGAGCGACCGTCGAACACGCGACGATTCTTTTCGGCCTGGAGGACACCGGCCCGCACGCCACACGGCTCACGCGGCGAGCGCGGCGGGCTCGTTGAGGTGTGCGGCGGCCGTGCGCCAGGCACCCGTGACCGCGCGGTGCGCCTGCCGCGTCCGAGCGGAGCCGTCCCCTCTCAGGTGGACGGGAGCACCGACGTGGACGTGCAGGTCGGGGCGGCGCAGCGGGGCGGTGACGAGGCCGGCGATCTGCTTCGCGGCGCTGCCCGAGGTGACGCGGCGGGCTCCGGCCTGCCCGACCGGCACGACCGGAGCGCCGGTGCGTGCGGCGAGCCGGGACAGCCCGCTGCGGAATTCGCCGGGCGCGGCCTCCGCGGCGTCCCGCCGCACCGGAATGCACCCCTCGGCATACATGAGGACCAGCCGGCCCTCCCG
>NZ_JBHWJJ010000115.1:0-27989 GCF_042732005.1 Streptomyces sp. NPDC059851
GGGGCGCCGCGGGCGGCCCGCCCCCGCCCGCCGGCGGGGGGGGGCCCCCGCCGCGCCGGCCCGGGGGGGCCCCCCCCCCCCCCGGCGTGGGGGGCCCCCCCCCACCGCCGGTGCCGACGGGGTCGTACGGGCGGTCAGTGCGCGGGCACCGGTGCCGCACGGCCCTCGGCCGCGGAGGCCGCACCGCGTCGGGTGCCGAGGTGGTTGAAGGCCAGGTTGAGGAGGATGGCCACCACGCAGCCGGTGCTGATGCCGGAGTCGAGGACGACGAGCAGGTCCTCGGGGAAGGCGTGGTAGAAGTCCGGGGCGGCGATCGGGATCAGGCCGACACCGACCGAGGCGGCGACGATCAGGGCGTTCTCACCGCGCTCCATGGCTGCGCCGGCCAGGGTCTGGATGCCGCTGGCCGCGACCGAGCCGAAGAGCACGATGCCTGCGCCGCCGAGGACCGGCAGCGGGACCACGCCGATGACGGAGGCGGCTACCGGGCAGAGGCCGAGCAGGATCAGGATGCCGCCGCCGGCTGCGACGACGTACCGGCTGCGCACCTTGGTCATGGCCACGAGCCCGATGTTCTGGGCGAAGGCGCTGCACATGAACCCGTTGAACAGGGGGCTCAGCGCGCTGCCGAGGGCGTCGGCGCGCAGCCCGCCCTCGATGGTCCGGGCATCCGCCGGCCGGTCGACGATCCGGCCGAGGGCCAGGATGTCGGCGGTGGACTCGGTCATGCAGACCAGCATGACGATGCACATCGACACGATGGCGGCGACCTGGAACTGCGGGGCTCCGAAGTGGAAGGGCGTCGGGAAGCCCACCAGGTCCGCGGTGCGCAGGGCGTCGGTGTTCACCATGCCGAGCGGGACCGCGACGAGGGTGCCGGCGGCCAGGCCGAGCAGGATGGCTATCTGCTGGAGGAAGCCGCGCAGCAGTTTGCGCAGCAGCAGCACGATGAGGAGGGTGCCGGCGGCCATGCCGATGTTCTGCACGGAGCCGTAGTCGGCGGCGGTGCGGCTGCCGCCCTGGGACCAATTGAAGGCCACGGGGAGGAGGGAGATGCCGATGAGGGTGATGACCGTGCCGGTGACCACGGGCGGGAAGAAGCGGACCAGCTTGCCGAAGTAGGGGGCGGCGAGGAAGCCGAGCACACCGGCGACGACGATCGCGCCGAAGATGACGGGGAGGGCGTCGGCGCCCCGGTCCTTCCCCATGGCGATCATCGGGGTCACGCCGGCGAAGGAGACGCCGTTGACGAAGGGGAGCTTCGCGCCGATCCGCCAGAAGCCGAGCGTCTGGAGCAGGGTGGCGAGGCCGGCGGTGAAGAGCGAGGCGCCCGTCAGGAAGGCGGTGTCCCGGGGGGAGAGTCCCACGGCCGGGCCGACGATCATGGGTGGGGCGACGACGCCCGCGTACATGGCGGCCACGTGCTGGAGGCCGCTGGTGAACATTTTCAGCGGGGGCAGGGTCTCGTCGACCGGATGCTTCTCCCCCGGTACTGCGACGGCAACGTTGCGAAACCTGGGCGCCTGGGCCACGGCTTCCTCCGGTCGGTTGAACACGTCGGCAGGGACGTGGGTGTCAAGGAGGTGGTGTGAAAACGGTGCGGGTCGAAAGCAGTGCGGAAACGATTCGCCCGAGTCGTTCCGCCGTACGGGCGTCAGGTCGGATGACGGCACGGGGCACGAGTCACCGTCACCGACCCCGGGAGGCACCTCGGGCGAGCCGTCGGTGCCGCCCGGGAACGGCTGTCGCGGACCCCGCTCGGGTCCGCGGCCGCCGGCCGGGGGCCGTCCCCCCCGGCCGGAACCCTTGGGGATCAGCCCTGCGCGACGATGCGCGCGAGGCGCTGGGCCTCGGCCCGCGTGGAGCGGGCGATGGCGTCCTCGTCGGCGGTCAGCAGCCGGTTGTCCTCGACGATCTGCTCGCCGTTGACGAACGACGCGGTCACCGGGGCGGCCGCACCGAAGACCAGGGCGGTGACCGGGTCGGCGATCGAGGAGTGCAGGAAGGTGCTGAGGTTCCACAGCACCAGGTCGGCGAGCTTGCCGACCTCCAGCGAGCCGATGCTGTCGGCCCGGCCGAGGACCTGCGCGCCGCCGTACGTACCGAGGCGCAGCGACTGGCGGGCGGTGAGCGCGGCCTCGCGGTGCACCGGGTTCAGACGGTTGATCAGGAGCGCGTTGCGCAGCTCGGTGTGCAGCTCGCCCGACTCGTTGGAGGCGGTGCCGTCCACGCCGAGGCCGACCGGGACGCCGGCGGCGAGCATGTCCGGGACGCGGGCGATGCCCGCGGCCAGACGGGCGTTGGAGGACGGGCAGTGCGCCACACCGGTCTTCGTCCGGGCGAAGGCGGCGATGTCGGAGTCGTTCATGTGCACGCTGTGCGCCATCCACACGTCCTCGCCGAGCCAGCCGGTCGACTCGAAGTAGTCGGTCGGGCCCATGCCGAAGAGCTCGTGGCAGAACTTCTCCTCCTCGACCGTCTCGCTGCCGTGGGTGTGCATGCGCACGCCGAGGCGGCGGGCCAGCTCGGCGCCCTGCCTGAGCAGCTCGGTGGAGACCGAGAAGGGGGAGCACGGGGCGACCGCGACCTGGATCATCGAGTCGAAGGACGCGTCGTGGAACTTCTTGACGGTCGCCTCGGTGTCGGCGAGGGCGCCCTCAAGGGTTTCGACGGCGTGGTCCGGCGGCAGGCCGCCGTCCTTCTCGCTGCGGTCCATGGAGCCGCGGGCCAGGGTGAAGCGGACGCCCATGTCGGAGGCGGCGCGGATGATCGCGCCGGAGAGGTCGCCGGCCCCCTTCGGGTACACGTAGTGGTGGTCCATCGCGGTGGTGACACCGCCGCGGGCCATCGCGGCCAGGGAGCCCTGCGCGGCCGAGTGGGCCATCTGCTCGTCGATGCGCGCCCAGGTCGGGTACAGGGCGACGAGCCAGTTGAAGAGGTTGTGGTCGGTGGCCAGGCCGCGGGTGATCCACTGGTAGAAGTGGTGGTGCGTGTTGACCAGACCGGGGGTCACGAGGTGGCCCGTGCCGTCGATGCGGCGTACGACGTTCTCGAGTCCGTCGGGGGCGCTGCCCGCGCCGATGGCCTCGATCCTGTTCCCGGCGATGACGATGTGACCCGAGGCGTACTCGGTGTCGTCGGCGTCGACGGTCGCGATCGCACAGTTCTCGATGACGATGCGCCGGGTCTCGCTGTCAGTGGCTGCCATGGGGCTTCCTCGTGCTTTCAGTGGCGGTGCGGGCACGGCAGGACCCAGGGGATTTGAGTGCCGAAACCGGGGCCTGGCAGCTGACAGTACTGCCGCCCCGTGTGATGCTCCGGGTGCCGAGTTCGGGAAGTTCGAAGGTGTTTCGGGTGGATGCGCGGGGTGGGTGTGCGCGGGCTCGGTGTGCGCGGGTGAGGCGCGGGGGGTGCGCGGGTCGGTGCGCGCTGCGGGTGGGTCCGGGTCCCGGGGCCACTGCGGAGCCCCGGGACACCGGGTGCCGGCCGGGCCTAGAGGTTGGTCAGGTCCACCGGGATGCGCGCGTCGGCGCCGTCCCGCAGGATCGTGGCCTCGATCAGGCCGTACGGGCGGTCCGCGGCGAAGTACACCTCGTTGTCGTTCTTGAGGCCGAACGGCTCCAGGTCGACGAGGAAGTGGTGCTTGTTCGGGAGCGAGAAGCGGACCTCGTCGATCTCCGAACGGTGGTTGATGATGCGCGAGCCCATCTGGTACAGGGTCTGCTGCAGGGAGAGGGAGTAGGTCTCCGCGAAGGCCTCCAGCATGTGCTTCTTGGTGGCCGCGTAGGACTTCTCCCAGTTGGGCATCCGCTGCTCGTCGTCGGTCCAGTTGAACCGCCAGCGGCCCGACACCTGGGTGGCCAGGATGCGGTCGTACGCCTCCTGAAGGGTCGTGTACTTGTCCTTCACGTAGCCCCAGAACTCGGAGTTCGTGGAGTTCATGACGATCAGGTCCTTGAGGCCGGAGATGACCTCCCAGTTCCGGCCGTCGTACGTGATCTGGGTGACGCGTGTCTCCTGGCCCTTGCGGACGAAGGAGTGCTTGACCTCGTCCGCGCCGATGAACTTGGAGTTCGAGTCCGAGGTCTGGATCCGCTCCCAGGCGTACTCCTCGATGCGGATGCGCGCCCGGGAGATCGGCTCCTGGCTGCCTACGAACCAGCGGGCCAGGTGGATGCCGAACTGCTCGGCGGACTCGATGCCGTACTCCTTGGCGAAGGCGTACACCGTGTTCTTGGTGGTGTCCGTCGGGAGGACGTTCGCGTTCGAGCCGGAGTAGTGCACGTCGTCCATGTCGCCGGAGAGGGCGACGGAGACGTTCAGGTCCTTGATGTGGTGGGTGTCGCCGTCCCGCGTGATCTTGACGACGCGGTTCTCTGCTTTGCCGTACTGGTTCTGGCCGAGAATCGTGGGCATGGTCTGCTAGCTCCCTCGGTAAACGGAGTAGCCGAACGGGTTGAGCAGCAGCGGTACGTGGTAGTGCTCGCCCGGGTTGACCGCGAACGTGATGGTCACCTCGGGGAAAAACGCACCGCTGTCCCTTACGCGGGGGGCGTCCTGCTGCGCCTCGGCGGCTTGCTTCTTGGCGAAGTACGCCTCGGTCTCGAAGTCGAGGCGTACGTGGGTGGTGCCCTCCGGCAGTGCCGGCAGGTCCTTGCAACGCCCGTCGGCGTCGGTGGCCGAGCCGCCCAGGGCGGTCCACCCGGCGTCGCGGCCGCTGCGGGCCGCGAGCGAGATGGCGACGCCCTCGGCGGGACGGCCGATGCTGGTGTCCAGGATGTGCGTGGACACCGATGCGGTGGTCTCGGTGCTCATGTGGCGTGTCACTCTCCTTCGGCGAGGCGGGTCAAACGGATCCGGTTGATCTTGACGAGCTCTCCGCGGGCGATCTCCCGCTCGACCTCGGCGGTGTTCTGGATCCGGACCTTGACCGCGTCCCGCATCTGCTCGCCGGTCGCACCGGTGGCGCAGATCAGGAAGACGTGGCCGAACTTCTCCTGGTAGGCCAGGTTCAGTTCGAGCAGCTCTGCCTTGAGGTCCTCGGAGGCCCCGGCCATGCCCCGCTGCTCGCGGGCCGAGGTCGGGTCGCCCGGCTTCGGACGGCCGATCGGCGGGTGGCCGGCCATGGCCTCCTCCAGGTCCGCCGTGGTGAGCTCCGCCATGGCGGCGTCGCTCGCGGCGAAGAGGGAGGGGGCGTCGGCGAAGGGGCGCCGGGCGAGGACCTTGCTGCCCCAGGCCGCGCTGGCGCACACCTCGTGCAGTTCGGCCGCGGCCGCTGCATCGTCCAGGGCGTTGAACCGGGGAAGCCCCGGGGTCGGACTCGAAGTCACGGGAAGCCTCCGTGGCCTATTGCTTTGACGGGCTGCGCATAGCTAACGCCCTCGACAACACGGCGTCAACACTTTGTTGAAACTTCCCCGACACAAAAGCCGCCGTCCGGTCGATTCGGACGACGGCTCGTGACCATGGGTGGTGACAGGTTCACCCCTGGTTGTTTTTATTGGGGTTTTCCCTGTTCAGGTAGTTGTAAACGGTGAAACGGCTGACGCCGAGGGCGCCGGCCACGGTCTCGACGCCGTGACGCACGGTGAAGGCGCCGCGTGCCTCCAGTATCCGGACGACGTCCTGCTTGGTCTTGCGGTCGAGCTGTGCCAGCGGTACGCCGTGGCGGCGCTCCAGCGCGGCCAGGATGTGGTCCAGGGACTCGCCCAGCTGCGGCAGGCGCACGGCGAGCACGTCCCGCCCCTCCCAGGCCAGCACGACGTCGTCGGGCTCGGCCTGGGCCGGATCCATGAGCACCCCGCCCATCGCGTCGACCAGCGGCTTGACCGCGGCGACGAAGGGGTGGTCGCGAGGCTCGGTCATTCGACGCCCTCCCCGATCACGTTCACCTGGAGGGAGACGCGGGTGGCCCCGGCCCCCAGCGCGTCGCGCAGCAGTGCCGACACCGCCCGGAGCACCTCGCCGGCCTCGCCCTCCGCGGTGTTGCCGAACGGGCCGACGTCGACCGCGTCCAGTTGTGCCCCCTGGATGACCTCGCGGGCGGCCACGGCATGGGCGGGCGCCTCTTCGAGGTCGAAGGGCTCGGTCGTGAACTCCACTCTCAATCGCACCTGGTCAAGCTACCCCGAGGTACCGAAATTCCGGCAGCCCCCACTTGACATCCACGCTCCGACCCATGCAGTCTTCCATCAAGCAGAAACAAACTTCCGCAATACGGAAGGAGCGCACACCCCTCATGGGATACACGGACCAGCGCTTCGATGTGAACCTGTCGATCCTCTTCACGGAACTCCCGCTCCTGGAGCGCCCCGCGGCCGCCGCCGCGGCGGGCTTCACCGCGGTCGAGCTGTGGTGGCCCTGGATCGACACCCCCACCCCGGCTCAGGAAGAGCTCGACGCCCTCAAGAAGGCCCTTGAGGACGCGGGCACCCAGCTGGTGGGTCTGAACTTCTACGCGGGGCAGCTCCCCGGCCCCGACCGCGGAGCGGTCTCCGTACCCGGTGCGGAGTCGGACCGCTTCCGCGCCAACATCGAGGTCGCGGCGGAGTTCGCCGCCTCGGTCGGCTGCAAGGCGCTGAACGCCCTCTACGGCAACCGCGTCGAGGGCGCGGACCCGGCCGTCCAGGACGAACTCGCCCTGGAGAACCTGGTGATGGCGGCCCGCGCCGCGGACCGGGTCGGCGCGGTCCTGCTGATCGAGACGCTGAACGAGCCCGAATCGCCGCTCTACCCGCTGGTGAGCGCGCCGTCCGCGATCGAGGTCGTGGACAAGGTGAACGGGGCGACCGGGCTCGGGAACGCCAAGTTCCTGCTCGACCTGTACCACCTGGCGATGAACGGCGAGGACCTCTCGGAGGTCATCGAAAAGTACGCCGCCAAGACCGGCCACGTCCAGATCGCGGACAAGCCGGGCCGGGGCGCCCCGGGCACGGGCGAGCTGCCCCTTGAGGACCTCCTCGACCAGCTGCGGAAAGCCGGCTACCAGGGCTTCGTCGGCCTGGAGTACAAGGCCGCGGACGCCGCCGCGTCCTTCGGCTGGCTGCCGGCCGAGGCCCGCGCCGCCCGGTAAGAGGGCGAAGTCCGGAGTTTCCCCCAGGCGCGCCCGCCACTTTTCGTACGCAGCTTCCAGAGCTTTTCAGAGAAGGACCCCGTCACAATGAGCAACAACCTCCCCAAGATCGCGTGGATCGGCCTCGGCATCATGGGTTCCCCCATGTCCGAGAACCTCCTGAAGGCCGGTTACCCGGTCACCGGCTACACCCTGGAGCAGGACAAGCTGGACCGCCTCGCGGCGGCCGGCGGAACCGCGGCGGGCTCCATCGCCGAGGCCGTCGCGGACGCCGACGTGATCATCACGATGGTGCCGGCCTCGCCGCAGGTCGAGGCCATCTCCTACGGTCCCGAGGGGATCCTGGAGAACGCCAGGACCGGCGCGCTGGTCATCGACATGTCGTCGATCACCCCGCAGACCTCCGTCGACCTGGCCGAGAACGCCAAGGCGAAGGGCATCCGCGTCATCGACGCCCCCGTCTCCGGCGGGGAGGCCGGCGCCATCGAGGCCGTACTGTCGATCATGGTGGGTGGCGAGCAGGCCGACTTCGACGAGGCCCTGCCGATCCTGCAGGCCCTCGGCAAGACCATCGTCCTGTGCGGCCCGCACGGCTCCGGCCAGACGGTCAAGGCCGCCAACCAGCTCATCGTCGCCGTCAACATCCAGGCGTGCGCCGAGGCCGTGGTCTTCCTGGAGAAGTCCGGCGTGGACCTGACCGCTGCCCTGGACGTCCTGAACGGCGGCCTGGCCGGCTCTACGGTACTGACCCGCAAGAAGGACAACTTCCTGAACCGCGACTTCAAGCCCGGCTTCCGGATCGACCTGCACCACAAGGACATGGGCATCGTCACCGACGCCGCCCGCAACGTCGGTGCGGCCCTCCCGGTCGGCGCGGTCGTCGCCCAGCTCGTCGCCTCGCTGCGCGCCCAGGGCGACGGCGGCCTGGACCACTCGGCCCTGCTGCGCGCCGTCGAGCGCCTCTCCGGCGAGCGGGTCTGACCGGGTCGACCGAGTCGGTCGAGCCGGTCGAGCCGGTCGAGCCGAGCCGGCAGCCCGAGCGGGCCGCACCTCCCCCGCCGGGGGTCTGAGTTTCCGGATGGTGCTGGTGCTGACACCTGTCCTGTCGCGCCCAGGCGCCGGCACCGTCCGGATCACCACTCTCCACGTTTGTTCAACAAACTGTTGACGCTGCGATCGGCCCGAACCTAGGCTGTTCCGCATGACGGAAAACGCTTTCCGTCAGCAGTTTCCCGTACGGAAGGTCACCATGTCGAAGCGCACGCTGACGACCGAGTCCGGCGCCCCGGTCGCCGACAACCAGAACTCCGCCACCGCCGGCGTCGGTGGCCCGCTCCTGATCCAGGACCAGCAGCTCCTCGAGAAGCTCGCCCGCTTCAACCGTGAGCGCATCCCGGAGCGCGTGGTGCACGCGCGCGGCTCGGCCGCGTACGGCTACTTCGAGGTGACCGACGACGTCACCGCCTACACCAGCGCCGCGTTCCTGAACTCGGTCGGCAAGAAGACCGAGACCTTCCTGCGGTTCTCCACCGTGGCGGACTCGCTCGGCGGCGCGGACGCGGTCCGCGACCCGCGCGGCTTCGCGCTGAAGTTCTACACCGAAGAGGGCAACTACGACCTCGTCGGCAACAACACCCCGGTGTTCTTCATCAAGGACCCGATCAAGTTCCCCGACTTCATCCACTCCCAGAAGCGCGACCCCTTCACGGGCAAGCAGGAGGCGGACAACGTCTGGGACTTCTGGGCGCACGCCCCCGAGGCCACGCACCAGATCACCTGGCTGATGGGCGACCGCGGCATACCGGCCTCGTACCGCCACATGAACGGCTACGGCTCGCACACCTACCAGTGGACGAACGACAAGGGCGAGGCGTTCTTCGTCAAGTACCACTTCAAGACGAACCAGGGCATCCGCTGCCTGTCCTCCGAGCAGGGCGCCGAGCTCGCGGGCAAGGACCCCAACTCGCACCAGACGGACCTGCTCCAGGCCATCGAGCGCGGCGTCTACCCGTCCTGGACCCTGTACGTCCAGATCATGCCGGCCGCCGAGGCCGAGGACTACCGCTTCAACCCGTTCGACCTCACCAAGGTGTGGCCGCACGGCGACTACCCGCTGCAGCGCGTGGGCCGCCTGGTCCTCGACCGCAACCCGGACAACGTCTTCGCCGAGGTCGAACAGTCCGCCTTCTCCCCGAACAACTTCGTCCCGGGCATCACCGCCTCCCCGGACAAGATGCTCCAGGGCCGCCTGTTCGCCTACGCCGACGCCCAGCGCTACCGCCTCGGTGTGAACCACACCCAGCTGCCGGTCAACGCCCCCAAGGCGACGACTGCGGACAACTACGGCCGCGACGGCTTCATGGCCACCCGCAACGGCGCGCGGACCGACAAGAACTACGAGCCCAACTCGTACCGGGGCCCGGCCGAGACCGGCCTCGCCCTCGGCGCCCCGAAGGCCGTCTCCGGCTACACGGGCACCCACGCAGCCCCGCTCCACACCAAGGACGACGACTTCTTCCAGGCCGGCGAGCTCTACCGCCTGATGTCGGAGGCCGAGAAGGAGCGCCTGGTGGCGAACATCGCCGGCGGCCTTTCCCAGGTCGGCCGCGAGGACGTCATCGACAAGAACCTGGCTCACTTCCACGCCGCGGACGCCGACTACGGCAAGCGCGTCGAGGAAGCCGTCCGCGCGCTGCGCGAGGACTGAGAGCCGCAAGCTGCGCCGGGAGCCGGGCGGGAGGTCGGGCTTCGGGCGCTGGGCCCACACTGCGGACCCGGATGAGGGGTGGTCCGCGGTGGGGGCAGGACGAGGACCGTGGCGGGCGTGCGAGCCAGTGCGGTGGTCATGGGTGCCGGGCCCGTCTCTTGACCTGAGGGAGACGGAGCCGGAGTACCCGTCGCCGACCGCCACGGTCCCAGCCGCTCCTCCTCGTACGTACGGGGCCACGCACAGGGTCCCCTGCACGTACGGGAACACCACCTCCCCCCATACTCCGTCCGGCGGTGCGAACGTCCTGTCGCGCCAGCCTCGCACCGTCGGGCGGTCATAGCCGAAGCGCCGGATCACGGACGGTTCCGTGACCCGGCGCTTTGCCTTTTCTGGACGCGGGCGGGGGCCGGGGCAGGGGCAGGGGCAGGGGCAGTTGGCATACTGCCCCGATGGACGGTTCTGCGGCCTCTTGGCGCAACACGACGCACGACTGGGCGCGCACGGTGGACACCGACCACCTCACCCTCATCCGGAACGACCCGGCCACGTTCGCCCCCGGCGGCTTGCGGCACCTGGTCCTGGAGGTCGTCGCCTACGCGGCCGACGAGGCCGAGTACACGGGCGGCGGACACTGCACCGTCACCCTCCACGCCGACGGCTCCGTGTCCGTCACGGACGGCGGACGGGGCACCGACACCCGCCTCGACGCCGACGGCCGGCCGGTGAAGAAGCCGGTGATGGCGACGAAGGACCTGCGGTTCTTCGACCACCCGGACGCACAGCTCCTTCCCGACGGCCGCGCCCGCAGGGGCATGTCCGTCGTGGCGGCCCTCAGCGAACGGCTCGTCCACACCAACCGCCGCGCGGGCGGAGCTTGGGTCCAGCGGTACGAGTACGGGGTCCCCGCGACCGATCTGACACCGATCGCCGACGACGGCACCACCGGGACGTCCGTACGCTTCCTCCCCCTCGCCGCCCTGCGCAGGGCCGGCCGGGTGGCGCCCGCCGAACTGGCGCGTCTCGCCGCTTCGTGGCCGTACCTGTCGGTGGAGGTCCACGGCACGGGCCGCAGAGCCCCGGTCACCGGGAGGCGGCCGGGGCGGTGATGTCGGCTGCAGGCTCCTGGGCGCGGTCCGCCGCCGGGCGCGCCCCGGTGAGGGTGCAGACGCCGTCCGCACACCGGCGCTCCAGACGGCCGCGGGAGACGGTCTGCACCAGACCGACCATCCAGCAGGTGGGGCAGCCGCGGAAGGCGACCAGGGCCAACGGGGCCGCCAGCAGGGCGGCCGGGCCGACGACGGGCACCAGGCAGATCGAGCCGATGACCAGCCCGAAGCCGATGGCGCCGCGCGCCAGGTGGCGCGGGACGGACGTGCTGGCGAAGTTCGTCCCCGACGCCACGGACGGTGCGGGGGCCGGGTCCTGTGGGGACCGGGCGGGCTTCACGGTCTTCGTGGTGGTGACGGTGTTCGGAACGTTCACGGTAGCGGGTCTCCTCCCCCTGGTCGGACGGTGGCTCGGTCGGGCGCCCCGTGGGGCGCTGCCAGCGAGTGGCGCAGTGCCGCACGTGCCCTGTGCAGCCGTGACTTCATCGCGGCGTTGCTCAGACCGAGCGAATGGGCGACGGTCCTGCCGGGCAGGCCCTGTACGTCCCGCATGACGAGCACCTGCCGCTGGTCACGGGGAAGGGCACCGACCGCGGCCGCGATCCGTTCCACCTCCAGTCTGTGCAGCACCGCGTCCTCGGCGGACGGTCCCGCGGACGGTTCCGCGGCCGCCTCCGGTTCGGTCGACGCCGGGTCGCTCCGCGGGACGAGCAGACGCACCTGCCGGAGGCACTCGTTGCGCACGATCCGGAACATCCACGACGCCAGCGCGCCGGTGGCCCGCAGGGTGCCGATCTTCCGGTAGAGGATGATCAGCGCCTCCTGCGCCGCGTCCTCCGCGTCCTGCGGCGATGCGCACAGGGACAGGGCGAACTTACGCACGTGGGGCTGGGATTCCATGACGACGGTGGTGAGCGACGTGACGTCGCCGTCCTGAGCGGCTTTGATCAGCCGCTCCTCCGGCCAGGAATGGCGGTGGTTCATGAGCTCCTCATCCTCGGAAAGCGGCCCGCGGGCGGGTGCCGGTCAGCTTCGACCCTTGTAGCGCCGCACCAGGTGCCAGCTGCACGCTCCCACGAGCAGGGCTCCGATCACGATGAGGCCGGTGACCATCATGGGTGTTTCCTCCGGTTCTGCCGGCGCGTTCGGCCGGTACGCAGATAAGAGACGGGGAGGTGCCGAGAGGATTCGCCTCCGGCCGGAGTTTTTTCACACGGGGTCCGTCGGGGTCGTCGAGGTCGTCGGAGTCGAAGCCCGCGCGCGTACCGCCGGGACGCAGCCGGGGCGGGGCTGACCGAGTGTCCGGTCGGGCGTGCCGGGCTAGGGTGGGGGCTGACTGAATGCTCAGTCAGATCCGCTCGACCGAGAGGTGCCCGAAACCGTGGCCGACCGCCAGGCGTTGATCTTGGAAGCTGCCGTGCGCGTCATCGCGCGCCGCGGCGTCAGAGGACTCCGTGTGGAGGACCTGGCCGCCGAGGCCGGCGTGTCCACAGCCCTGATCTACTACCACTTCAAGGACCGTGCAGGGCTGGTCCAGCGCACCCTCGCCTTCGTCAACGACCGTGCCGTCGGCTACACGGAGGAGGCGCTGGAGGGGGCGGAGGACGCCCGGGACGCGCTGCTGCGACTGCTGCTGAGCGAGCTCCAAGACACCGACCTGGTCCGGGAGAACAGCATCGCCTGGGGCGAGCTGCGGGCCAGCGCCGTGTTCGACGACGGCCTGCGCGCGAACCTGGTCGAGTCCACCCGCGACTGGGTGCGCGACGCCGCCGAGCTCGTCGCGGCCTCCCGGGCTGCCGGCCTGGCCGCTAGCCGGGTCGATCCGCTGGACGCCGCCGAGCGGCTGACCGCGCTCGTGGAGGGGCTCAGCGAGCGCTGGCTGAGCGGCGGCCTGACCGTCGACCGGGCCCGCGAGCTGCTGGCCGGGGCGGTCGACGCGGAGCTGGGCCCCCGCCCGTAGGACGGCACCACGGGCCCCGTCACCGCGAAGGCCCCCGCCCCTCCTCCTTGGGTCCGGAGGGGGCGGGGGCCTTCGCGTGCCGTTCTCCTCCTGCCCGGCCGCCCGGCCGGGGAGACCGGGCGGGGAGACCGGGCGGGGAGACCGGGCGGGGAGACCGGGCGGGGAGTCGGTCAGACCTTCAGCGCCTTGATGGCGGTCGGGGCGTGACCGGGCTCGGTGGCCAGCTCCTCGAACTCGGTGACGTTGCTCATGTCGACCGTCTTGCTCATCGCGATGTTGGTGACGCGCTCCAGGATGGCCTCGACGACGACCGGGACCTGGTGCTCGACGGCGAGCTTCTTGGCCTGCTCGAAGGCCGCGCCCAGCTCCTCCGGATCGGTGACGCGGATGGCCTTGACGCCCAGCCCCTCCGCGACCTTGACGTGGTCGACGCCGTAGACGCCGATCTCCGGGGTGTTGATGTTCTCGAACTCCAGGTTGACCTGGAAGTTGATGTCGAGACCGGCCTGTGCCTGGCGGATCAGGCCCAGGTAGGCGTTGTTCACCAGGACGTGGACGTAGGGGACCTTGTGCTGGGCGGCGACCGCCAGCTCCTCGATCATGAACTGGAAGTCGTAGTCACCGGAGAGGGCGACGATCGGGGTCTGCGGGTCCGCGGTGGCGGCACCGATGGCGGCCGGGATGGTCCAGCCGAGCGGGCCGGCCTGGCCGCAGTTGATCCAGTGGCGCGGCTTGTAGACGTGCAGGAACTGCGCGGCGGCGATCTGGGAGAGGCCGATGGTGGTGACGTAGCGGGTCTCCGGGCCGAACGCCTTGTTCATCTCCTCGTACACGCGCTGCGGCTTCATCGGGATGTTCTCGAAGTGCGTGCGGCGCTGCAGGGTGGCCTTGCGCTCCTGGGCGGAGGCGGCCCAGGCGGAGAAGTCCGGCAGCTCGCCCGCGGCCTTGAGGTCCTTGGCGACCTGAATGAACAGCTCCAGCGCGACCTTGGCGTCGGAGGCGATGCCGTAGTCGGGGGCGAAGATCTTGCCCAGCTGGGTGGGCTCGATGTCGACGTGGACGAAGGTGCGGCCCTTGGTGTACGCCTCCAGGTTGTAGCCCGTGTGGCGGTTGGCCCAGCGGTTGCCGATGCCCAGGACGAAGTCCGACTCCAGGAAGGTCGCGTTGCCGTACCGGTGCGAGGTCTGGACGCCGACCATGCCGGCGCTCAGCTCGTGGTCGTCCGGGATGGTGCCCCAGCCCATCAGGGTGGAGATGACCGGGACGCCCGTCAGCTCGGCGAACTCGACCAGCAGATCGGAGGCGTCGGCGTTGATGATGCCGCCGCCGGCGACGATCAGCGGGCGCTCGGACTCCAGCAGGAACCGGATGGCCTTCTCGGCCTGGGCGCGGCTGGCCTGCGGCTTGTAGACCGGCAGCGGCTCGTAGGTCTCCGGGTCGAACTCGATCTCGGTCAGCTGGACGTCGATCGGGAGGTCGATCAGGACCGGGCCGGGGCGGCCGGAGCGCATCAGGTGGAACGCCTGCTGGAAGACGCCGGGGACCTGTGCGGCCTCCAGGACCGTGGTCGCGGCCTTGGTGACGGGCTTCGCGATCGCCGCGATGTCGACGGCCTGGAAGTCCTCCTTGTGGAGCTTCGAGACCGGGGCCTGGCCGGTGATGCACAGGATCGGGATCGAGTCCGCGATCGCGGAGTACAGGCCGGTGATCATGTCGGTGCCGGCGGGGCCGGAGGTACCGATGCAGACACCGATGTTGCCCGCCTTGGCCCGCGTGTAGCCCTCGGCCATGTGGGAGGCGCCCTCGACGTGGCGGGCGAGGGTGTGCTTGATGCCGCCGACGTTCTTGAGCTCTCGGTAGAACGGGTTGATCGCAGCGCCGGGCACGCCGAACGCTTGCGCGACACCCTCGCGCTTGAGGATCTCCACGGCGGCGGCTGCGGCTGTCATACGGGGCATCGAGTACTCCTGGCGGTCTGGCGGTCAGACTATTTCCGCAATGCGGAAGTCTTATTCTGTTATGCGAAACAAGCTAAGTCTCCACTCGGCGTGCGTCAAGGCGCTTCGGCACCCCGGAACCCACCAAAAGCCACGGTCCGATGGGGCGGGTTGCACAAACGACGTCCCGCCGGGCGGGAAAATCACCGACGTCCGCGCGGCGTGCTCACAGGTGGTGGAGCATGGGGCCAGGCCCAGCGACGGAGGGGGACGAGGTCCATGACGGAAGCGGTGCCGGTGCGCTGCCCGGTGTGCCTGCGCGAGAGCAGTTACGCCGCCCCGGTCTTCCCCTGCGCCTGCGGGAGCCCGGCCGCCCTGCCGCTGGACCTGACGGCCCCGCCGGTACCGCTGACCCACCGGACCTGGTCGGAGTCGTGGGTGGCGGTGCGGTGCGGGGTCTGCGGACTGGTGAGCGAGTGGCCACAGCCCGAGGTGGGCTGTGGCGCGTGCGGGACGGTGGTAAGGGTTCCGGTGCATCCCGTGGGGCCGGCGGGGCCGGTGGGATCTACGGGCTCTGCGGGCTCTGCGGGGGCGGTTCCCGCCGCAGGGGCGTTCCGGGCGGACGCGGCGGACACCCGGGTCGCCGACTCCCGGGCGCCCGGCTCACCGCCCTCGCCCGCCTCACCGCCCTCGCCCGCCTCGCCGCCTTCCGCCGACTCCGACGCCCCGTTCCCCGCCGGCTCCCCGCCCGCCGTCGATCCGCGGCGGGTCACCGGCCCGGCGGGCCCGTACCGCCCGCAGCAGCCGGGAGGCACTTCGCCGCTGCCGCTGCCCTCGCCGGTGCCGCGGCCGGCCTTCCGCCCGATGACCATCCGCACCGCCCGGGACGCAGTGGCCACGGCCGCGCTCTACCTGCGGTGGCTCGGCTTCCGGGACGTCCGCCAGCCCGACGGCCGGCCCGTCCCGACGGCAGCCGTGGACCTGCGGGCTCCCGGCCTCGTCGCCCAGGTGGACCCGACCACCGCGCCGGCCGGGCTGCGGGCGGTGGAGTGCGTTTGGCTGAACGGGCTGACGGCCTCGGCGACCAGCGTCTACTTCGCGCTCGCCGGGTACACGCAGGCGGCCCGTGCCCGCGCCGACGAGCTGCGGATGCCGCTCTTCGTCATGGACCTCACGGGCACGCCCCAGCCGCTCAACGACCCTGCGGACGCACTCGTCGCCGCGGGGGCCTGACCCCGGCGACCTGGTCCAGCCGCGCTCCGGCGCCAGGACGTAGGCTCGGACGCGATATCCGCTGGCCGCGACACGCCCGCCCTGCCGAGGAGAGCCCGATGAGCCTGTACGACATCCCGCTGACCACCCTGTCCGACGAGCCCACCACCCTCGGGGCCCACAAGGGCAAGGTCATCCTGCTGGTGAACACCGCCTCGCAGTGCGGGCTCACCCCGCAGTACTCCGGGCTGGCCCGCCTGCAGTTCAGGTACGAGGAGCGGGGCTTCACCGTCATCGGCGTGCCCTGCAACCAGTTCGGCGAGCAGGAGCCCGGGACGGCCGAGGACATCCAGACGTTCTGCGCGGCCGGTTTCGGCGTGACCTTCCCGATGCTGGAGAAGTCCGAGGTCAACGGGGAGAACCGGCACCCGCTGTACCGGGAGCTGGTGCAGACGCCCGACGCGGACGGCGAGGCGGGCGACATCCAGTGGAACTTCGAGAAGTTCCTGATCTCCCCGACCGGCGAGGTCGTCGCACGCTTCCGTCCGCGCGTCGAGCCCGAGTCCGCCGAGGTCATCGCGGCGATCGAGGCGCACCTGCCCGCGTAGCCGCCCGTCCCTCGGGACCGTCCGTCCGCGGCCGACGCACGCGCAGTGCGGGCTGACCGGTCGACCCGTCAGCCCGCACCGGCGGCCGCACCTGCGGCCGCAGCGGGCAGCCGCACGGGGCAGCCGCACCGACCGGACCGTCAACCCAGGTCGGCCTCGTCGTACTCCTCCCCCGAGCCCGCCGCGGTGAGCTCCCGCAGCTCCACCCGGCGGATCTTGCCGGAGACGGTCTTCGGGAGCTCCGCGAACTCGATGCGACGGATCCGCTTGTACGGGGAGAGCACCGCGCGGGAGTGCGCGAACAGTGCCCGCGCCGTCTCCGGCCCGGGCTCCCAGCCGGCGGCGAGCGCAACGTACGCCTTCGGCACGGCCAGCCGCAGCGGGTCCGGGGCCGGCACGACGGCGGCCTCCGCCACCGCCGCGTGCTCCAGCAGCGCGCTTTCCAGCTCGAACGGGCTGATCTTGTAGTCGGAGGCCTTGAAGACGTCGTCCGATCGCCCGACGTACGTCAGGTAGCCGTCCGCGTCGCGCGCGGCGATGTCGCCCGTCCGGTAGAGCCCGTCCGCCATGGCCTCGGCGGTGCGCTCCTCGTCGTCGCGGTAGCCGGTCATCACTCCGGCCGGGCGCGGGCCGAGGTCCACGCAGACCTCGCCCTCGTCCGGGGAGACCTTCCCGGTGACCGGGTCGAGGAGGACGATCTCGTATCCGGGCGCGGGCCGCCCCATCGAGCCGGGCTTCACGGGGACACCGGGGAAGTTGCCGATCTGGAGGGTGGTCTCGGTCTGGCCGAACCCGTCGCGGATGGTGACGCCCCACGCGTCGCGGACCTTCTCGATGACTTCGGGGTTGAGGGGCTCGCCGGCGGCGACCGCCTCGCGCGGCGGGTTGCGCAGCTTCCCGAGGTCGAACTGGATCAGCATCCGCCACACGGTGGGCGGGGCGCAGAAGGTGGTCACGCCGTGCCGGTCCATCTCCGCCATCAGCCGCTCCGCGTCGAAACGGGTGTAGTTGTACACGAAGGCGGTGGCGCCGGCGTTCCACGGGGCGAAGAGGTTGGACCAGGCGTGCTTGGCCCAACCGGGCGAGGCGATGTTGAGGTGTACGTCGCCGGGCTGCAGGCCGAGCCAGTACATGGTGGAGAGGTGCCCGATCGGGTACGAGGCGTGCGTGTGCTCGACGAGCTTGGGGCGGGCGGTCGTCCCGGAGGTGAAGTACAGCATCAGCGGGTCGTCGGCGAGGGTCTCGCCGTCCGGTGTGAAGACCGGGTCGGCCCGGTGGAGGTCCTCCAGGCGCCGCCACCCGGTGGGCACCTCCGGTCCGGCGGCGATCCTGGTGTAGTTGCCCGGGACCCCGTCGAACTTGGACGTGTCCTCGGCCCGCACGACGATGTGGCGCACGCGGCCGCGTTCGATGCGGTCTTGCAGGTCGGCGGGGCCGAGCAAGGGCGTGGCCGGGATGATGACGGCGCGCAGCCGCATCGCACCGAGCATGACCTCCCACAGCTCGCGCTGGTTGCCGAGCATGACGAGGACCCGGTCGCCGGCCGCGACACCCTGTTCGCGCAGCCAGTTGGCGGCGGAGCAGGAGCGTTCGGACAGCTCGCGGAAGGTGAGGCTGCGGCTGGTGCCGTCCTCCTCGGCGATGCGGAGGGCGTCGGCTGTGCCTGCGGCGCCGTGGGCGAGGTGGTCGAACCAGTCCTCGGCCCAGTTGAAGCGTTCCGGCCGCGGCCAGTCGAAGCCGGCGCGGGCGCCCTCGTAGTCCTCGCGGTGGGCGAGGAGGAAGTCCCGCGCGGCCCGGAACCCGGCGTCGGCGCCGCTCCCGGCCGCCGCCCCTGCGTTGTCGACGGTGTTGTGCGTCATGAGGGGCATCGTGCCGTGCGGGCCGCGCGCCCCACCAGAGCCGGGTCAGCCGTGGATTGACCCGAAGCGGACGGCGCCCGCCCCGCTCGCGACCCCGGTCATGTCGGCGAGCACCCGCTCCCCTTCGGCCGCGACGGCCTCCTTCTGCTGGCGGGTGGCCCCGCCGAAGAGGTCGACGGTGAGCCGGCCGCCCTCGTCCAGCCGCCACAGGCCGGCGAGGAACCCGTCGAGGAGGAGGGTGCAGTACGCCTGATTGCCCAGCCACGTACGGCCCCTGAGGTCGGCGGGGACCACGCGGGTGCGGTCGGCGTGCGACAGCAGGAGGTTGTCGAACTCGGGCAGGAAGCGGGGCGGCGCCGGGGTGTCCGCCGACGGCCGGGGCGCGTCGGGCAGGTCGAACAGCTCTACGCCGTTCTCGTCTCGGAAGACGGCCAGCTGCGGCCGCAGCCGCTCGAAGGATTCCCGCAGACGGGTGAGCCCGGCCCATACCTGCATGTCCTTGACGGAGGCCGGCCCGAACGCGCGGAGGTAGCGCAGCACCAGCCCCTCCACACCCGCCTCGACGACTTCTGCTGCTCCTCCTGCTGCTCCGTCTCCTGCCGACGCTCCTGACGGGACGACGTCACCGAGCCAGCGCTCGACGGTGGTGAGCCGTACCTGCCCGCTGCGCCCCCACACCCCGCGGGGCGTGACCTGGACGAGCGGCAGTCGGCAGCGCGCGGCGACGGACAGGGCCTGCGGCTCGGCGTCGGGCCAGTGCTGCAGCAGCTCCTGACGGATCTCCCCCATGGTGCGCGGCTCGGCCTCGACGAACGCCCGGGCGAGCCCGGTGAGCCGTTCGAGGTCGACCCCGACGAGGCCCTTGCGGAAGTTCCCCAGCTCCCGGTCGCGGGGCGCTTGGACGAGGGGCCGGAGGGTGAGCGCGTCCTGGGCGCTGTGGGTGTGGAGGGTGGAACGCATGGTGACCATCCGGACCACCTGGCGGGACTCCATCAGCCCGGCGAGCTCGGCGGGCCGGAATCCGGCGAGCCGTGCATGCAGCTGGAAGTACGGCGGCTTCACGTTCTGCGCCTGGAGCCCGAGCAGGTGCGCGACGGCGTCCAACGCGGGCATCTCGGCGCGACTGAGGAGTAGCTGGCGGGCGAGCGTGGCACGGTTCAGTGAACGGGTGTCGAGTACGGGGTGCGTCGTCCTGGAGGCCATGACAGCAAGCTATCCCCCCTTGCGGACCATTTCTGTCCGCAATGACCACACACAAGAACGGCCCTCATGCCCCCTCACCGATCCCGGGAGCTGACCTGCGATGTCGGAGCGCCCAGACCGCTGGCCCCCGCCCTCCGCGAAGCGGCCCGGGTGGCGCCGCCCCCCGCCGCCGCCTGCCCCGCCCCCGGGCGACACGCCCGAGAACCACCGCAGCGTGATCGACTCCGCGGTGTACCGCGAGGGCAGGCGCGTCGCCACACCGACGACCCTTGCGGAAACCTTCCGCCAGCTACGGGAGCACCCCGGGCGCATGGCCTGGATCGGCCTGCACCGCCCCACGGAAACCGAACTTCTCTCCCTCGCCGCCGAGTTCAACCTCCACGAGCTCGCCGTCGAGGACGCCCTGGAGGCCCACCAGCGCCCCAAGCTGGAGCGCTACGGCGAGACCCTCTTCGTCGTCCTGCGCGCCGCCCGCTACCTGGACGCCCCGGAGGAGGTGGAGTTCAGCGAGCTCCACGTCTTCGTCGGCCCGGACTTCCTGATCACGGTCCGCCACGGCGCCGCCCCCGACCTCCCGGCGGTACGCCGCCGCATGGAGGACACCCCCGAACTCCTCTCCCTCGGCCCCGAGGCCGCCCTGTACGCCATCCTGGACGCGGTGGTCGACGGCTACGCCCCGGTCGTGGAGGGCGTCCAGAACGACATGGACGAGATCGAGACCGAGGTGTTCCGCGGCGACCCGGAGGTATCCCGCCGCATCTACGAACTCTCCCGCGAGATGGTCGAGTTCCAGCGCGCCACCCGCCCCCTGGTGGCCATGCTCCACGGCCTGATGGCGGGCTTCGCGAAGTACGGCACGGACGAGGAGCTCCAACGCTACCTCCGCGACGTGGCCGACCACGTCACCCACACCAGCGAGCGCGTCGACGGCTTCCGCCAGGCCTTGACCGAGATCCTCACGGTCAACGCAACCCTGGTCTCCCAACAGCAGAACGCCGAAATGCGCGCCCTGGCCGAAGCCGGCTTCGAACAGAACGAGGAGATCAAGAAGATCTCCGCCTGGGCGGCCATCCTCTTCGCCCCCACGCTGGTGGGAACCATCTACGGCATGAACTTCGAGGTCATGCCCGAACTCAAGTGGGCGGGCGGCTATCCCTTCGCGCTCCTGCTGATGGCGGTGGTCTGCGTGAGCCTGTACGTCGTCTTCAAGAAGCGCGACTGGTTGTAACAACTCACCCCCGACTTGATCGACTCAGACGGGCGAACCATGGATCAGAGCCCGGAGGCTCCCTGGCCGCCGGGGCGCCAGGCCTCCGCCTCGCCTGCGGGGCGGCGCCCGGCGCAGTCGCTACTGGCCGCGCTCCGCAAGAACAGGCCATTCGGTACGCCCCGCATAGCCGCCGTGCGCGGTACCACCGGAAGCTCCGCGCAGGCCAGAGGGTCGCGAGGGGCAGTAGGCACCCGCGAAGACGTGGCCGACTCGCGCCCTTGCCGCCCACCCGATCATGACGGCGCATCAGGTTCTGTCAGTGGCCACCGCTACAACCGATCTGGAGGTCCGCACCGCGCGGACCGATGGGGAGGGATGCACCATGCCGAAGGTTCCGGACGGATACGTGCGCGTACGAAGCCACCTCCGCCGCAAGCCGGGGCCGAAGTCTGCCAAGGGGCTGAGCGTCTGGGCCGTGGCCGGTCTGTGCGCGGTGGTGTGGCTCTGGGGTCAGGTCTTCGGGTTCGGCGACAGCGGTGCCGAGCGGCAGCCCGCGCCGCAGCCCGCCGCCTCCGCTCCCGCGGGCGGGCAGTGACGGCCCGCCCGCGGCGAAGCCTCCGGTGGCGACCGCGCAGCACCGTGGACGCCCTGGGTGCGGCAGCCGTAGCCCTCGCGCTCGCGGTCGCCCTGGCGCAAGCCGCATCACACCTGATGACGAGGGCCGCTGCGGCCTGGCCGCTGCTGGTCCTGGCCGGCCTCGCCCTCGCCGCCGCTATGGGCGGCCTCCGGATGCGGGGCCGTCACCGGCAGCGGGCGGACAGCGTAAGGCTGGCGCGTCTGCGCATCACCTTGTCGGAGTTGGACGCGATGGACGACGAGCAATTCGAGTACGCGCTGCGCGACCTCCTGGCCCGCGACGGCTGGGCGGCCACGAAGGTGGGCCGTGGCGGGGACCAGGCCGCGGACGTGATCGGCGACCGAAGCCCCCTGGGGCGGATCGTGGTGCAGGCGAAACACACCCGTGTCGGCGGCAAGGTGGGATCATCGGTGATGTACCAGGTGAAGGGCACGGCAGGTCCCGCGCACGGGGCGGACCACGCGGTCGTCGTCACCAACGGATCGTTCACCCGCGACGCCATGGCTTGGGGCGACCGCCATGGCGTGCGGTGGGTGGACCGCAACCGGCTGGACCACTGGGCCCACCAGGGCAAGGCCCTGCACGAGCTGCTCGCACTGCCCCCGAGGCACTCCCGCCTACCCTGGCGCCGAGCGGCATGAGGCGCAGCGCTCTGCCACCCGTTCTCGCGGGGAGCCGCATCGCCTCGCAGGGTCCTCCGGCACCCTCAGCGGCCGTCGTCAGCGCTCCAGAGCCGCGTCGAGGTGATGCTGCACCGGTTCCGGCTTCGCCGGGCTCGTCCTCGCAGTGATCGTCTGCTGGGCCCCCACCTCGCGGCCGTCCCCACCTGGGCCGCGAGGTGATCACCGCATACCGCCTAATCGATGTCGTCTTCCTCTTCGTGCTCTTCGTCATCGTGATCCGCCGCTTGAGGGTGATGTACGAGGATTTCACCGGCCAGCTTGCGCACTTCCTGGATGATGCGGTCCAGCTCGTCGTGCGATCCGAACGGGTGCGCGGTGGTGGCACGCGCCTCGGGAGCGTCGGCGAGGCTCATCAACCGTTTCACTGCCTGCCTCGCGTCTGCCACGGCTTGGCGTAGGGCGCGCCGCTCGGCTGCCAACTGAGCGGTCACCGAGCGCTCGGAGGGGGCGTCCTCCTTCTGCTGGTTGCGTTCGTCTTGTTCCTCGCGCGCCCTGTCCGGGTCGGAGACGGTTACGACACGCCACTGGTCAAGAGCTTCCGCAGCGGCACCACCCGCATCCTTGCGGACCTTGTCTTCGGCGGTGAGGTCGACCGCCGGGATGGAGTACATCGTGGCCGTGTTGCGCGCCAGGAGTTGCGTATCGGTGAACGAATTGAGGCATTCCCGCTCGGCGTCGAAGGCCCGGGCTGCGAAGGCGAGCGTCCACAGCCCCTCTTCGGAGTCTGCGAGTCCGGCGACGATCTGGTCGGTGTTGGCGCGGAAGGGAACGGTCTTGCCGACCGCTGAGCCGACGTTCCGGGTGATGAGCTTGTCCGCGATGAGGGCGACTCCCCCCGCCACCGCGAGTGTCTGCCGTGCGCTGTTGTTGCCGTTCAACGCCTGTTTGACGAGTTCGGTGAAGTCCGCCGTGGGGACGGGCCGCCAGTCGCCCGTCACGGCCTTGGTGAGCACTCCACCGTTCGCCCAGGCGTTCCGCGCCTGTTGGAGCGATCCCGCCTTGTAGCCCCGCCAGGGGAGGTCGATGACCGGGCCGAGCAGCTCCGCGTACCCGGCGGTCTTCATCTTGCTCGTCCCCTTGATGTCCTTGGCGAACTTCTTTACCTGGTCGAAGACTTCGGTCCGGGTGAGGAAGTGCACGAGGTAGACGGCACGCCACAGGGGTGTTCCCGGAATGCTCTCGTCGTGGAAGACGTCCGGCAGTTCGGCGGGCTTCCGGCGCCCGAGGGCGAGACCGATGATGCCGTCGAGGAGATTGTTCTGCGGGAGCCCGGGAAGGCGGACTCGGCTGATCGCCCGCGTACCGACCTCCACGTTCTGCGCTGCTGCTTCCCAGTGCCGGAATTCGACGTGGATCGAGGCGAGGATGGAGCGGACGGCGTCATCGAAGACCTCTTCGGCGGAGAGTCCGGCCGAGCCGTGCCGGTGGACTCCGACCGTGACCTGGGCGGGCACCACGAGGGTCTGACCCAAGCGCACTGACCGGTCCGTCGGCTGCGCTTCGTTCACTCCCCGCTGGAATTCGGCCAGGAAGCCGTGCAGTGCCTCCTGCCGGCCGAGCGCCATGCGCTGGCTGAGCGCCTTCTCCGCAGCACCGCGTCGCTGCAGCTTCTCTGCGGACAGGACTTCCAGGGCGGTCGCGGCGATGTCATCGGCGTATGGCGCCTCTCCCTCGGTGAGGAGGGCCCAGGCGCTGGTCAGGCGGGTGATGCCGTCGCGGACGGCGAGTACGTCGATGTGTTCGCTGCCGTCCGCGAATTCGAGTCGGCACGGGTGGGCGATGACGGCACGGGTGATACGTCGGGCCAGGATCGACCGGTCGTAGGGGTTCGGGTTGGCGTGCCGCGTCTGTTCGATGGTCTGCGCCAAGTGGGCCTCTAGATGCTCGCGGTCGCGGTAGCGGTAGACGACCCGGGCGTACGGTCGCCCCTGCTCGTCCACGTCACCGTGGACCTCCGGGTCGTCCACGGGGAGCGCCCCCTGGCTGGTCCGTGGCTGGTGCCCCGGGAACAGTTCGGTCAGCCACACCCTGGTGTGGAGGGAGCGGAGCGTCGCTCCCTCCACGTGCTCCTCGATCAGCGCGGACGCCTGGCCCTTGGGAGAGCGCAGCTGGGCTGCCGCCGCTTCGGGCGCAATGACGGCGCGGGCCACCGCGTGCCACGCGTCTTCGTCAAGTGAAGCGCCGTCTGCCGCCAGACCCGCTTTCACGAGGTGGGCGCGTTCAGTGGCGGTGGAGGGAGTCGGGAGGGTCCGCTCGAATCCCGAGACCGTGAACTCCTCACCCGAGAAGCGAAACGAGATCGTTTCCGGGCCGTTCGCCGGGGTTACGGGGCTGGATGACTCGCCCCGGCCGCCGCCTCTCGCATCCCCCACTTCTTCATCTGTCGAAACCTGGGATTCACTGGCGTGGGGCACTGTTCTTCCTTTCAGAGACCGGCCGAGACGCGCTGGGATCGTTCGGTGGCACTACTGGCTGACCTACGGCCCGGCCGTTAGACTGGCGAGTGCAGTCAGGGCCGCGCGGAGTGCGCGCGCCAGGTCTGCTTACACGAACCCCGGCTTCCAGCCGGGGTTTCGTCGCACAGTGGCCGGTTAGCAGCGTTCCGGGGCCGGGGCTTTCGGCAGGTGCCGGCCGTACCAGCTCCACATGAACCTCCTGGACGGCTGCCGCGCAACGGCTTGGCAAGCACTGTGGGCCACCACGTCGGCCATCTGGATCCAGGCCGAGCTGTGGGCCGGGACCTCGACGGCCGGAAGCGGGATGCATCGAGGGCCCACCTGCCGGTGGACCTGCTCGTAGAGGGGTTCGGAGCCATCCCCGTCGACGACCAGCGCAGCGCGTTCGCCGACTTCTGTCAGCCGCCGGTCGAGGCGACGCAGTAAGCCTTCGTACGCCTGCCGCTTCGCCCTGCCCCAGTGCGCCGGCTCGTCGGTGTAGACCGTGACGACGCTGAGCGAAGGCTGCGCGCCAATGACGTCGAGGGCCGCCTGAGCCATGCGGTAGCGCTGGATCTTGGCGGGGTTGAGGCCGCCCGGGCGGCCTCGGCCCGAGAGAAAGTTCGTCGCGTGCAGTTCGAAGTCTGCGGGAACCCCGTGCTCACGAAACCACTGCTCACGCATTTCCCGCCAGGCACGCAGGATTTCGGGTGCACGCTCCTCGGGAACACCGAGGGCACTGTAGAGCGCGAGGCCGGAGCCGGGGATGCCGGATTCGTCGACGTAGTAGGTACGGTCGACCGGCTGATGAGTGTTGATGACCTTCCCGGCCTTTCGCTCGAATCCGAACGCGATCAGGACGATATGCGGCTGCACCGCTTCGAAATGATCACTTCAGCCAGGTTGTGATGCGGCTGGGCGTTGGATTCGGGCGATACGCGCTACGTCTCTCCACCACCGCGCTCCCGGGTTCTTCCTCGGTGGCCTGCTGAGACTCAACGAGTCGGTGAGGTCCGCCAGTCAGAGTGCCCGAGTGGCATTCGGCCGTCTGCCGCCTGCTTTTTCGCGAGGTAATGGAGGGCTCGTACGCATCCAGGCTAGACCGGTGACTTTCACAGCGTCAACTCGTCTGATGCAACGGGTACTTGGGTTACGAATGGCTCGGTCGTCACTCATGCGGGCTTCAATGACCGATCAGACGCGACCAGTCGAACGCCCATGCCATTTCCCGAGTCGGGCAGAGGATTTAGTGCTCCCCAGGCGAAGATAGCGATCTTCGTGTCTGCTTCACGGCTCTCCGGCGGCGCCGGCGCACACAACGGCGAGGAAGGCGTGGGTGGGCATGGCAGCCGCCCGGTCGAGGAGCTGGCCCGGAAGCCGCAGTTGCGGCTCCGGCCACCGGCCCAGCAACCGTACGCAGACCCGCACGCTGAGGGCCCGCCCCGCCCTGGACCCGCCTGGGCCGCGCGGGGGCGCCCGGCGGCCGCCCGGTAAGCCCCGGGGGCCGGTGAGGCGGGGCGGGCGCGGGGTTAGGACTTCGGGAGGGTGCAGGTGGGGAGGGTCAGGTCGAACTGGTTGCCCGGGGCGATGCAGGCCACGAGGGGGTAGGTCTGCTGGGCGTAGTTGATGCCCTGGCGGACCGTCACGTTGCCGTTCTGGTCGACCTCGCAGGGGTTGTTGACCGTGCAGCGGCCGCCGCTCTCGTTGCCCGTGTTGTTGACCGCGACGACCTTGCCCGTCGCCGCGTCGATCACCGGGGATCCGGAGGTGCCGCCGATGGTGTTGCAGGAGGAGGTGTAGCGGACCGAGTCCTTCCAGGTCCAGTCGCCCTCCTTCAGGCGGTACGCGAACCCGTCGATGTTGCAGCTGTAGATCCGCTTCCAGTAGCCGGAGACGACCTTGATGGCGGTGCCCTGCACCGGGTGCGTGTCGTTCAGCGTGAGCGCGGCTATGCCGTACTGGCTCTGGATCTGGGCGTACGTGCGGGTGAGCTGGTAGACGGCGACGTCGGTGTCGGTCATCGTCGCGTACGCGATCTTGCCTGCCCGCACCGTCCCGAGCCGCGATCCGGAGGCGCTGAGAAGCGTGAACGAGCGGTTGGAAGGCTGGTTGCTGATGACCTCGCCCGGCTCCGGGAAGCCGGATTCGATGCAGTGGCCGTTGGTCAGCACCAGGGCGGGGTCGTTCGGCTGGGAGTTCGGTGTGCGGACGACGGAGCCGGAGCAGTTGCTGAGCGCGACCGTCCCCGCGAAGTTCACGGCTACGGGCGCGGGCGCGTCACCGTTCCGGTGTTCGGAGGTTGTGGGGGCTGTGGAGGTCGTGGGCGCCGTGGAGGCCGTGGCCGGGGCTGCCGCTGCCCCTAACAGGAGCAACGACAGTGCGGCGCCGGCGAGAGGCTTGTTCATGTGGGGGTCCCCTCTGATGACGACTGGGCAGGCCGATCGGAACGCGTCCGATTGTCATGCGCATTGTTGAGGTGGACCGCTGAACTGGCAATGGTGCGGTTGCAGTTGTGCGGCGGTACAGCTTCCGCGCGGCTTCCGCTTCCGCTTCAGCTTCGGGTCAGGTAGCGGGACCTGAGGTGGCTGCGGGTCGACGGGCTGATGCGTACGCGGTCGGTGAGGTACCCGGCTGTCGAGCCGTAGCGGGCCGAGAGATCGGCGAGGAACAGGGACAGGACGATCGCCGGTGCGCGCCCGTACGAGGGCCAGCGCATGGTGCGGTCCGGGTTGGCCGCGTGCCAGTCGGCCAGGAGCCGCTCGGTGGCCAGCTCCGTCAGGGCGAAGTCGGCGAGGACGTCCTCCTCGGAGACACCGAGGAGGGTCAGGACGAGGGCGGCGATGAGGCCGGTGCGGTCCTTGCCCGAGGTGCAGTGGAACACCGCGGGCCCGGGCCCGGTGGCGATCAGCTCGATCACCTGCCGGATCTCCTCGACCCCGTCCTCCGCGACCTCCGCGAACCGGTCGGCCAGGTACCGCCAGGGGTCGATCTCGGGGTCGATGGCGGCCTGGTCGTACGGCCGGTGCTCGATGCTGAGGTTGGCGTACGTCAACCGGCCGGGCTCGGGGAGGGGGATGCGGCCCTTGGCCTCGATCTCCCACGGGTAGCGCAGGTCGATGACCGTACGTATGCCCAGGGCGAGGAAGCGCTCCCAGTCGGCGCCCCCTACGTGGAGCTTGCCCAGCGAGTCGGCGCGGTAGAGCGCGCCCCAGGCGACCGATCGGCCGTCGGCGCCACGGTAGCCGCCCAGGTCGCGGAAGTTGTGCAGGCGGTCGAAGGCGATGTGGCGACGGGGGTGGGGGGCGGGCAGGTACGGGGGCTGTCGGGTCAACTCGAACTCCTTGATCGGACTTTGTC